>NZ_JAFREF010000002.1:426706-459113 GCF_017377665.1 Faecalibacterium sp. Marseille-P9590 | reverse complement strand
CGTTCGATTTCGTTCTTATTGGCTACCTGTGCTATTGACTTTGCTTAATTGGTCTGGAACACTTCTTGATTTTAACACAATCAGATGTTATCCTATTCTTATAGAAATCTCCGAAGGGCAGGTGTTTTCATGTACAATCATCAGCTGGAAACCTTCATCCGTGTGGCGGATGCAGGCAGCTTCAACAAGGCGGCAGAGGAAAGCTACATCACGCCAACGGCCATCATCAAGCAGATCAACCTATTGGAAGATTCCCTTGGTGTCAAGCTGTTCAAGCGTACTCGCCGGGGACTAACACTGACCAAAGCAGGCCGTTCCATGTATCAGGATGCCAAGTACATCATTCAATACTGCCATGATTCTGTCATTCGTGCCCGGAACGCAATGCAGGAGGATTCCAACGTCATCCGCATTGGTTCCTCTCCCATGACACCTGCCCAGCTGCTCATGGAACTGTGGTCGAAAGTGCAGACCATCTGCCCGGACATCAAATTCCAGATTGTGCCTTTTGAAAACACCCCGGAAAATGCACGGGAAATTCTGGCGAACCTCGGCACGAACATTGATGTAGTAGGCGGCATCTTTGATGATACGATGCTGCATCTGCGCAAATGTGCCGGTCTGGAACTGGTTCGCGGGCCGTTTTACTGCGCGGTTTCCATCCATCATAAACTTGCGGCAAAAGACCGCTTGCAGATCACAGACCTGTACGGCGAAAATCTACTGCTGATGCACCGTGGTTGGAGCCATTATGTAGATGAGCTCCGGGACGATTTATGGCAGCATCACCCACAAATCAAAATCGTGGATTTTGAATTCTATAATATGGACATCTTCAACCGCTGTGAAAACAGCAATGATGTCTTATTGGCGATTCCCGGATGGGCAAATGTCCATCCACTGTTGAAACTTCTCCCTGTGGATTGGGAGTATAGCATTCCTTACGGTATCCTGCATTCCCCCCACCCAACACATACCGTTCAGCGTTTTCTGGATGCCGCTAAAATTGCCAGCAAAGAATTGTACGGCTGATTTTTGATCATACTACCATGTAAAGACTGTTGCACGATACAACGTGCAGCGGTCTTTTTTCTTTCATTGAATTTTCACTTGACCTGAAGTGCGCTCCAAGATTTACAATGAACGGGTATTATGATTCGGTTATAACCTTTGACTTCTAACAGATGAACAAATCGGAGATTCTGCTCGGCTGCAAAATATGTTATATTCAAACCAGTAAAAAGAGAGCAAATCTTAACAGGGAGCTGAACCATATGAAAAAGATGATTTCGCGTCGTAATTTTATGAAAGTATGCGCTATTGCTGGTTCTGCAACAGCTACGACTGCCTGCAACGCCAGTGCCGCCGGACAATTCGGCATTTTTGATTGGTTGCGCAGGAAGCCTTCTGTTTCTGCCGACACAACCGACTTCAGCAAGTATCAGGCAGAAGCTCCGGGTGAGGGAGCCGCAAGTATCTCCAATATCGTCTCTTTGGCAAATGTACCGCTTCTGACTTTGAACAACGGAGTGCAGATGCCTCAGCTTGGTCTTGGTACGCAGATTCAAAGTCTGGAACGCGGCGACCTCGGCGTTCTCAATCGGACATCCCGCGAAGCATCCGCGACGGCCCTCGACCTGGATTATCGGCATTTGGATGATGCACATGGATACCTGAATGAGCGCGGTGTCGGACAGGGTATTGTTGACAGCGGTGTTCCGCGCGAAGAAATCTGGCTTACGAGCAAGTTCTGGCCCAGCGATTTTGAAAATGTCTATCAGGCGTTGGATGAGATGCTGAACCATTTGGGAGTCGAGTATCTCGATCTTGTGTATCTCCACCATCCCGCAGGCGACATTGAAACGATTATCAGTGCATGGCAGGGACTTGAACAAGCCTATCGGGAAGGCAAAGTCCGCGCACTGGGCATCAGCAACTTCGACAACCGGATGGAAGCATTCAACGCCATCATGGAGCAGGAGATCCACCCGCAAATCATGCAAATCGAATGCCATCCTTTTGCACAGCGGCAGGAGACCCGAAAGCTTGCAAAACAATACAATATGCAGGTAGAGTGCTGGTATCCTCTGGGACACGCCGACCCCAAGCTGCTGAATCACGAGACGCTGACTACGATTGCAGCCGCTCACAACAAGAGCGTTGTGCAGACGATTCTTCGCTGGCACATACAGGAAGGGCTTTCGGCAATCCCCGGCTCTACAAATCCTGACCACATCCGGGAAAATATTGATATTTTTGATTTTGAATTGACGGATACCGAAATGGAGCAGATTCGCGCAATGGATCAGGGCGAAAGCGGAAGATACTTCAATCTGAATTATGATTTGATGGGAAGAGCATTCGTGAACCCTGTACGCGAATGGGATGGAGAGTTCTGAGATGAAGAAAATTTTGATTTTGTCTGGCAGTCCCCGCAAGGACGGCAACTCCGACCTGCTGTGCAGTGAGTTTATGCGTGGTGCGCAGGAGAGCGGCAATGAAGTGCAAAAGATCTTCGTGCGCAGCAAGAAGATTGTGCCCTGCAATGCCTGCTATTACTGCCGCGACCACGGCGGCAAGTGTGCCCTGAACGATGACATGAGCGAAATTCTGGACGCAATGCAGGCGGCAGATGTTATCGTGATGGCAAGCCCAGTGTACTTCTACTCCATTGATGCACAGATGAAGATCATCATCGACCGCAGCCTTGCCCGGTGGACGAACATTCCGAACAAGGAGTTCTATTTCATCATGACCTGCGCGGACGATAACCGTGATGCCATGGCCTGCACTTTGGAGTGTTTCCGGGGCTTTACCGCCTGCCTGAATGGTGCCAAGGAAAAGGGGGTCATCTACGGCACCGGCGTATATCGACCCGGCGAGGTGATGTCCTCCCCGGCCATGAAGGAAGCCTACGAGATGGGCAAAAACGTCTGATTTCCCAATTTTATATAAAGGAGTGTAACGGCTGTGAACAACTTTCTGTTTGAAAACAAGACCAAGGTTTATTTCGGCAAGGGTGGCGTGAAGGAATATCTGGGCTGTCTGCTGGAGCACTACGGCGATACCGTGATGCTGGCCTACGGCGGCGGTTCTATCAAGCACAATGGTGTCTATGATGAAATCGTCGGTATTCTGAACGCCGAGGGTAAGCGCATCGTGGAGTTTCCCGGCATCATGCCCAATCCCACCTACGCCAAGGTGCAGGAGGGTGCAAAGCTGGCCCGTGAGAACCATGTGGATTTGATCCTTGCCGTGGGCGGCGGTTCCGTGTCCGACTGCTGCAAGGTGGTGTCTGCACAGGCCAAGGTGGACGAAGATTTGTGGGAGCTGGAAAACACCAAGCATACTCGTCCCACTGAGTTCATCCCGCTGGGCACCATCGTCACGGTGTTCGGTACCGGCTCCGAGATGAACAACGGCGCGGTCATCACCCATGAGGAAAAGAAGATTAAGGGGGCCCTGTGGGGTGCACAGGCCGACTTTGCTTTCCTCGACCCCACCTACACGTTGTCCGTTCCCATGAAGCAGGTCATTTCCGGTGCGTTCGACACCCTGAGCCACGCGATGGAAACTTACTTCGGCAAGCCGGACGAGAACAACCTCTCCGATGACATCAACGAAGCCGTCATGCGCAGCGTCATCCGCAACATCCGCGTCCTGTTGACCGACAAGGACAACTACGAGGCCCGCAGCGAGCTGGCATGGGCTTCGGCTATGGCCGAAAACGGCATCCTGAAAATCGGCAAGGTCACCGACTTCCAGTGTCACATGATCGAGCATCAGCTGGGTGCCTACACCAACTGCAACCACGGTGCTGGTCTGGCGGTCATTCACCCGGTGCTGTACCGTCACCTGCTCCCGGCCAACACCGCACGGTTCGCCCGCTTTGCACAGAACGTCTGGGGCATCGACCCGGCGGGCAAATCCGAGCTGAAACTGGCACAGGCTGGCGTGGAGGCTCTGGCGGCCTTCATCAAGGAGATCGGGATGCCCACCACCTTTGCAGAACTGGGCATCCCTGCCGACACCGACCTCAAGGCTGTGGCCGATTCCACCGTGCTGACCGGCGGCTGCTGCAAGAAGCTGAGCCATGACGAGATTTACGAAATTTTGAAGGAGTGCAAGTGACCATGAAGAAAACTACAGCAGGCAGAGATGTGCTTGGTGAATTTGCGCCGAAGTTCGCGCAGCTCAATGATGATGTTCTTTTCGGTGAGGTTTGGAGCCGGGAAAGCGAGCTTTCTGCACGCGACCGTTCCCTCATCACCGTGACAGCACTGATGGCGCAGGGGCTGACGGATACCTCTTTCGGACATCATCTGCAAATGGCCAAGGAAAACGGAATCACCCGCAGTGAAATTGCGGAAATCCTGACGCACGCTGCGTTTTATGCGGGTTGGCCCAAGGCTTGGGCGGCATTCCGAATGGCAAAGGACATCTGGGCAGATGCGGAAAACACTGATGAAAAGCAGCTGCACCAGAACAGTATGGTCTTCCCCATCGGCGCGCCCAATGACGGCTTTGCACAGTATTTCAGCGGGCAGAGCTATCTTGCGCCAGTCTCCACGGAGCAAGTCAAAATCTTCAATGTGACCTTTGAACCCGGCTGCCGCAACAACTGGCATATCCACAAGGGCGGCGGGCAGATCCTCGTCTGCGTGGCAGGCCGGGGCTACTATCAGGAATGGGGCAAAGAGCCGCAGGAGCTGCACCCCGGCGATGTGATCAACATTATGCCCGGTGTAAAACACTGGCACGGCGCTGCGCCGGACAGCTGGTTCTCCCATCTGGCTGTGGAAGTACCCGGAGAAAACTGCCGCAGTCAGTGGTGTGAACCTGTTACAGATGAAGTCTACAACAACCTGAAATAAAAGGAGTTTTCGAAATGGAATATGTATCTCTGAATAATGGCGTAAAAATGCCGATGGAGGGCATCGGCACATTTCTTTTGACCCCGGACGAGGCAGAGGCCTCCTGCGTCAGCGCCTTGCAGAACGGCTACCGCTTGATCGACACCGCCAACGCCTACTGCAACGAAAAAGCCGTGGGCCGCGCCATGAAGAAGTCCGGTCTGCTGCGGGAGGAAATTTTCCTCGAAACCAAGCTGTGGCCGACCTTCTACACCGATGCCGATGCTGTGGACAAGACGCTGGCACGTCTGGACACCGACTACATCGACCTGCTGCTCATTCACCAGCCTGCCAGTGATTACGTTGCCGGTTATCGCCTGATGGAAAAGGCTTACAAGGAGGGCAAAGTCCGTGCCATCGGTCTGTCCAACTTCAACGAGGAGCAGATCAAAGAAATTCTGAGCATCTGCGAAGTCAAGCCTACCATCCTCCAGACCGAAGTTCACCCCTACGCCCAGCAGAAAGAACTGAAAGCCTTCCTCACCGAGAATGGCATGGTGATTCAGGCATGGTATCCGCTGGGCCACGCTGACAAGGGCCTGCTGGAAGAGCCGTTGTTTACCCGCCTTGCAGCAAAGTACGGCAAGAGCAACGTGCAAATTATTCTGCGCTGGCACATTCAGGCAGGCAATGTGGTCATTCCCGGCTCCAAGAACCCGGCCCACATCCACGACAACTTCGATGTGTTCGATTTTGCGCTGACCGATGCAGAAATGCAGGAGATCACCACGCTGAACAAGGATAAACGGTATTATGAGGTCACGGAGGATAAGCTGGCGGCATTCGCCACCATGTTTCCTCCCGTGGACGATCAGAAGTAAATTTCAAGCAGTTTGTAGCTGGGTGCGGAGAGTTTTTTGCGGAAAATGAACCAGATGAAAGGGTAAATGAAGATGAATAAGATCACGCGCAAAAGTTTTCTGAAAGTTCTTGCCGCCACCATGGTGGGTGGTGCAGCCGCTTCCGCGCTGACAGGTGCAGCGGCTCCTGTTTCCATTGACGAGACAAACGGCAAGGTAAGCCGCTGGGTAAAGAACAGCCTGAACCCGGACGGCCCGCTGACGATTGCCAAGCAAGGAATGTTCTCCTCCGGCGGCACGGTCACGGCACCGGTGGCAGGCACTTATGATGCCACCATCAACTGGCTGGACACTACCCGTGCAGGCAACACCGCTCATGTGGATCACGCTAATGTTCTGTATCAAATCCCGGCAGACAGCAACGGTTGGCCGATGGTTTATCTGCACGGCTATGGACAGTCCCGCATGGGCTGGATAACCACCCCGGACGGCCGTCAGGGCTGGGCCGATCTGTTTCTGCGCAACGGCTACTCTGCGTTCTTGGTAGACCAGCCCCGCCGTGGTGAGGCTGGCAGTACCGCCCAGATGAGCACGGACGGTTTCCTCGATACTTGGTCTGCCGACTCCAAGGACTACAAGCCCGGCGATCAGGCATGGTACACCCACTTCCGTATTGGCCGCGTTGCCCCGGAACGGTACGAAGGCTCCCAGTTCCCGGAGGGCGATGCTGCACAGAATCAGTTCTTCCGCCAGATGACCCCCAACACCGGCGACTTCGATCAGGCAGTTGCTGCCGCCGCACTGGGCGAGGTGATGAAGGACGTGCAGACCATGACCGGCCACAAGTCCATTTTCGTCACCCACTCGCAGGGCGGTGCAGTCGGCTGGAATGTGCCTGCCGACAACATTGCCGCCATTGTTGCCATTGAGCCGGGCGGAACCCCTGCCATCGGCTCGGAGCAGTACACGAAACTGCTGAGCGCAGGTATTCCAATCGCTATCTACTTTGGCGATTACATCGACAACGGCCCGGAAGATATCATGTCCACCAGCTTCTGGCGGCAGGTACGGGACGGCGCACTGGCCTTTGCTGCCCAGTACAATGCCGATGGCGGTGACTGCACTGTGGTCGATCTGCCGAAAATCGGCATCACCGGCAACTCCCACTTCATGTTCCAAGAGCTGAACAACAAAGAGATAGCTGATCACATTTATCAGTGGCTGGAGAGCCGCTCACTGGCATGAGCGATTCTCTGAGATTCCCGGCATTTCACATAGATAGAGGTGTGCTTCGTATGAAGAATAAAATTTCCCGCCGCCAGTTTTTGCAGGTTGCTGGCGCATCTGCTGCCGCCCTGCTGCTGGCTTCCTGCTCCGGCAATTCCGCTAGCAGTGTGAGCAGTTCTTCTGTGGCTTCCTCGGCGGCATCGTCTGTTGCCGCATCCAGCGCGGCTGCTTCTTCGGAAACTGCCAGCACGGTAACGACTACGGGCAAAACGCTGGTGGTGTATTTCTCCGCCACCGGCACTACACAGGGCGTAGCGCAGACCATCGCCGACACCGTGGGTGCTGACCTGTTTGAAGTCGTTCCGTCTGACCCTTATACCTCCGATGATTTGAACTGGACGAACAATGACAGCCGCGTTTCCCGTGAACACAACGACGAGGGCCTTCGTGCTGTAGCTTTGGAAAGCACCGATGTGGACGGCTGGGACGATTACGACACCGTGTTCATCGGCTACCCCATCTGGTGGGGCATCGCCGCATGGCCCATGAGCAGCTTTGTTGCCGTCAATGACTTCACCGGCAAAACGGTCATTCCGTTCTGCACTTCGACTTCCTCCGGCATCGGCCAGAGCGGTGAGCTGCTGGCAGAATTAGCGGACGCCGGCACTTGGCTGGACGGCCAGCGGTTCAGCCGCGGCAGCAGTGAGAGCGATATTGCAAGCTGGATCGCAGGGCTGAATTTGTAAAATCTAAAAGGAGTATCTTCCCATGAAAAAGAAAAAGATTTCCCGGCGTAAGTTTCTGACGATCCTCGGCGTGACCGGCGGCGTTCTTGTGGCGGGCGGCGTCGGCGGCGCGGCCTACATCCGCAGCCGCTTCACCCCGGATACGACCCCCGGCCCCGGCGAGGACGGTGAGATCGTCACCGTGGCAGAAGGCCAGCTTCAGGGCACGATCAACGATGGCATTTACCGCTATTTGGGTGTCCCCTATGCCGAGGCAGCCGAACGCTTTGTGACCGCCGGACCGGTCACTCCATGGGAAGGTGTCCTCAAGGCGGACAGCTACGGGCCGATGTCCCCCCAAGGCTCGATGCTGGGCTTTGGCGCGGGCAATCAGGACGGCACGGACAACAACTGCCAGAACCTGAACATCTGGACCCCCGGCCTGAACGACGGCGGTCTGCGCCCGGTGCTGGTCTGGCTCCACGGCGGCGGTTTCTCCACCGGCACGGCGAATGATTCCAGCTACGACGGCGAAGCGCTTGCAAAAAATGGAGACGTCGTCGTGGTGAGCGTCAACCACCGGCTGAACGTGTTCGGTTACCTCGACCTTTCTGCCTATGACGAGAAGTACAAGGATTCCGCCAATGTCGGCATGTGGGATATCATCGCCGCATTGGAATGGATCCAGCAGAACATCGAAGTATTTGGCGGTGACCCGGACAACGTGATCGTGTTCGGTCAGTCCGGCGGCGGTGCCAAGGTGCTGGGACTCATGTCCACGCCTTATGCCGTCGGCCTCTTCCACAAGGGTATCGTGGAAAGCGGCGTCACGGAGACTGTGGGCGTCAATTTCACTTCGCAGGAAGCCAGCACCCGGCTGGCCGAAAACCTGCTGGCAGAACTGAACATTGCCCCTGAAAACATCGAGCAGCTCCAGATCGTTGCCGTGGACAAACTGCAATCCGCCGCCACCAAGGCGCTGGACGCAACGGCGCAGGAATTCCAGATCCCGGCACCGCTTACCGATGGCTACCAGATGGAGTGGGAGCCGGTGGTGGATGGCGATTTTCTGCCCACCAGCCCCGTCACCGAAACAAACTTTGCCGATGCTGGGCAGGACATTCCCCTGCTCATTGGCAGCAACCTGAACGAGTGGACCGGCTTCTACCGCACTTCGACGGACGGTGTGGATACCGATGCGCTTTCTGCGGCCCTGAAAACGGCCTACCCGGACAAAACCGACCTGACCGCTGACCATGTGGATACCCTGATTCGCTTGCCCATCCTCAAAACGATGAGCCACAAAGCGGATCAGAACGGCGCGCCGGTCTATGCCTATCTGTTGACCTACGGCAGCTCGAACCACGGTGCAGAGATTCCCTATATTTTCCGCCACTCGGACGTTTCCGCTATGAACGACCTGTTCAGCTCCATCTGGGTCAATTTTGCACGAAGTGGCATTCCCAGCGCAGACTCTCTGCCCACTTGGGAAGCTTACACCCGTGAGGGTGGTGCCACCATGCTGCTGGACACCACCTCTACGCTGGTCTATCACCACGACGATGCCCTGCTCAAGCTGCTGGTGCCGGATTACGAGTATTAAATTCAAAAAGGAAAGCGCCTATTATCAAAAGGAGAATGTTTGTATGAAAGCATTGCTCATCAACGGCAGTCCGCGGCCCAACGGCTGCACCTTTACGGCCCTGACCGAACTGGCAAATACGCTGGAAGCCGAGGGCATTGAAACCGAGATCGTCCATGTGGGCAACAGGGACATCCGGGGCTGCATCGCCTGCCGCCGCTGCCACAGCACCGGCTCCAACAAGTGCGTCTTTGATGATATTGTCAACGAAGTAGCCCCCAAGTTGGCTGAAGCCGATGCCTTTGTCATTGGCGCTCCGGTGTACTTTGGTTCCCCGGCAGGCGGCGCGATCTCCTTTATGGACCGCCTGTTCTTCAGTACCCTGAACATCGACAAGACCATGAAAGTGGGTGCTTCGGTCGTGACCTGTCGGCGCGGCGGCAACACTGCTTCCTACGATGTGCTGAACAAATATTTTACCATGTGTGGGATGCCAGTGGCCAGCAGCCAGTATTGGAACATGGTCTACGGCGGCTCTGCCGAAGAGGTCAAGAAAGATGCCGAGGGCTTGCAGACCATGCGCACACTTGGCCGCAACATGGCCTTTTTGATGAAGAGTATCCAGATAGGCAAGCAACAGATTGGCCTGCCCGAAAAAGAACCTGCTATCTTCACAAACTTCCATCATTGAGGAAATGTTCCATATTCCTCCTTCTTTGTTGCAGGGAAAGCCGGGACGGAAACGTCCCGGCTTTCCCATTTCCCTGATTTTTGCGAGGTGATTTTATGCGCAGCGTGATTTTCGCGGTTTCCACCGCTTTGACCGTTTTATTATCCGCCTGCACCGGGGCGGCATCCTCTGTGCCAGTCAATACGGTTTCTTCGGTTTCGACCCGCACATCCATCACGACCTCGTCCGAAGTGGATGAACGCAAACTTGCCTTGCAGCGTGAGCGAAACCACCGCAGACAGCAGAAAATCAAGGAAGCCAGAGAAGCCGACCCTGCCTATATCGCCCAAATGGAAGAAAAGGAACGCTTACAGCGTGAAAAGCTACTGGAAGCGGAACGCAAACGGACAGAACGAGCCAACAGGCAAAAGAAACTTTCCCGAAAGGAGCTGAAAGAAGCCGCCAAGACAGACCCGAAAGCCGCCGAGGAATGGCAAGCCTTGAAAGAAAAAGAAGCCGTAGCCAGACAGCGAAAAAAGGAGCGTGAGGAAGAACGCATGGCGGCAGACCCCGAATATGCCGCTATGATGGCAGAACGCAAGGCTGAATACACGAGGACAAGAACTGCCAAGCGACAGGCAGAGCGTGAAGCCCTTGTAGAGCTTGCCAAGACCGATGAAGAAGCAGCAAAGAAGCTGGCTGAAATGCGAAAGTATCAGAGCCAAGCTACTGTCAGAAGCTATCAGAAAATGAAAGCCGATGCAGAAGCCGGAGACCCCGATGCAATCAAACGCTATGAAACTACCCTTGCCAAACGCAGGGAAGAATATCACAGAAAGAAAGGTGCTTGAATATGGAACTGAATTTTATCAAATGTGGAGACTACTACATCCCCGACATCAAGCTGAAAAATCCGAATATCCGTCTTGGCAAGTGGGGACGGATGCGAAAGGAGTATCTGCGACTGGCTAATCCAGTCCTGTTCTCCGACATGGTGCTGAATGAAACTCTCTATGAGCATTGTGCGGAGATTGAGGAAACCGCCAAGAAGCGTATGGAAATCATCGTGCCACAGCTTGCAAAGGCATACGGCGTGACGGAGCAGCTCAAAGCCGAAAATCAAATCGAATGGGTTCGCCAGATGAACGCTTGTGTTGCACAGGCTGAGGAAGCCATCAAGGGCGAGCTGATTTACTGCTGAGAAAGGAGCGTGAATTTATGATTTTAGAAGCAATCTTCAATGGAGAGATTTATCCGGCAGAAACGGTAGTACCGAAATCAGAGAAGTTTCGGGAAGCAGGACAGGCAATCGCAGACATCATGCGATACTTTGAGCAGACATTGAGCAAAGAAGATTATGCGAAGCTGGATAAGCTCAATGACAATTTTGCAGACTGCCAGACTATGCAGACCGAGGAACATTTCAAGTATGGTTTTACAATGGGCGTTCTGCTGATGAAAGAGATATACGAACTGCCCGACTTTAAGTAAAAAAGTCAAGTGCAGAACCAACAATTTAATATCGTGAGCAAAGCGACAGGTATTTCTATTCTGAGTATCTGTCGCTTTTATTTTATCAACTATCAAGGAGGACTTTTGAATGAAAATGAACCTGAAGGAAATGAAAACCCTGTATACCTTTGGCTGTCCGAACCGTGAAGCAACGGTTGAGCGTTTGCGTTATGTAGCTGCCCTTACTCCTGATCCGGCGGCAAAGAAACTGTTCTATATGCTGTCGGTCAAGCTGAGTGACGAGAAGTGCGACAAATGGTATCGTCGTTTCTACTACAATCTGCGTTTGCAGATGCAGGAATACTACCAGCACAAGGCAGTCATTATGGATAGCTACTGGAATCATCACATGGAGAAAAGTTATGGCGAAGCTGACGAAGTATGAAAAAGAAACTATCATCCTCTTTAATGAGGGCGAGGACACAGCCAGTATCTACACCTACAATGCCAGCCTGCGAAAGCGACTGGCATTGTTCAGTAAAAAGCACCCCGATCTCTGCCGACTGGAAAAATCCCATGAGCAAGGCGGTGTGACTTATCTTCTGGACAAGTCCAGACTTTCTATCCGTCTGCAACCGCCGTACAGCGAGGAACGCAGACGAAAAGCAAGCGAGAACGCCAAGCAAAACGGTTTCAATAGCCAGATGGAATGATGTAGCATTTTGGGTTGATTTGCGGTCAAAATGTCGGGTCTGCACTTGATGTTGGGTATTTACTGCCGTATAATGGAGATACCGGAGATAGATTATATGGAGTAAGAGAAAATGAATATGTAATTTGATAATGTGGAGGTAAAATTATGAATTCCAGAGAATTATTAAATGCGCTAAGTGTCGCTGAGCGTTTAAAAGATACGACAAGGCATTGCTATACATCGAAAGGAAGACACGAGAGTGTAGCAGAACATAGCTGGATGATGACGCTGATGGCTTTTTTTATGCGGGATGAGTTTCCAGATGTTGATATGGATAAAGTTATTCGTATGTGTATTATTCATGATTTGGGTGAATGCTTTACAGGAGACATTCCTACCTTTGATAAAAAGCAAGTGCATGAGGATATAGAAGAAAATTTACTATTTAACTGGATAGATACGTTACCGTCTTATTATGCAGAAGAAATGAAAGCTCTATATAATGAGATGACAGAAAGAAAAACTGTCGAAGCTAAGATATATAAAGCTATTGATAGCTTGGAAGCTTTAATTCAGCATAACGCTTCTGATTTATCTACATGGATTCCGAAAGAGTATAAATTAAATTTGACTTATGCAGATGACCGAGTGAGTTTTTCAGAATATCTTACTACATTACGACAAGCTATACGAGAGGATACACTTGCAAAGATAGAAAAATAGTTATAAGTATTGTCTAAGCCAAAGGCGATCAACCGTAAAAAGTTGGTCGCTTTTGTTTTATCCATTATTGCGAAAGGAGCTTGTCTATGAGTAAAGAAGAACTGGAAAAATTGGAGCGTGAGAAATATGTGGTCGAGCGAAAGCTGACCGCAGCCATGCACAAGGAAAAGCGATTGCAGAGCGAATTAAAGAGGTTGACCCGAAGTGAGCGAACCCACCGCCTTTGCACTCGTGCCGGAATGTTGGAAACCTTTTTGAAAGAGCCGACCACTCTGACCGATGATGATGTGATGGAGCTTTTGACTTTCATCTTTCACAGCGAAGCGGTTCAAAAGAAGTTGGATTTGCTGATTGCGAACCGAAAGGAATTGGGGCAGCCGAACGGGAGCTAAAAGACCCTTTTGGAAAAAGGGCGCAATTATACACCACCTAAAGGTTGTGCATTGCGTTCTGCCGAAAGCCCCTTGCAGGGAGCTGATGATTTCCGCAGTCTGCTCCAATCATACAGGGGAAGCTACACTTCCCCTGCGTTGGCTTTGCCAACTACCCCTTTGTGGACTTGCCGCCGGGAAACGATTGCAAGCAATCATTCCCCGACAGCAAGTTTATATTCCACCACCTGACCGCTGCTGAAAAGTATCGGTCATTTTTTTGCACCGAAAGGAGGTTCACACAAATTGCCAGTACCCCACTTCAATATCAAAATCACTCAGCGAAGCAAAGGCAACTCTGCGGTTGCCGGAGCTGCCTACCAAGCCGGAGAAAAGCTGTTTTCCGAGTATGACCAGAAAACCAAGAATTACACTTGCAAAAAAGAAGTGGTCTATACGGAAATCATGCTGCCCCCAAATGCTCCACCCGAATATGCAGACCGAGCAACCCTCTGGAACTCCGTTGAAGAAATCGAAAAGCAATGGAACTCACAGCTTGCAAGACGGTTTGTTGCCGCCCTGCCCAGAGAAGTCCCGATGGAGCTGTTACCGCAGATGGTCAAAGAATACTGCGAGGAACAGTTTGTTTCAAAGGGAATGTGTTGTGATTTCGCAATCCATGACCCCGATCCGCCGGGACACAATCCCCATTGCCATTTCATGCTGACCATGCGAGCCATTGATGAAAATGGAAAATGGATGCCTAAGAGCCGCAAGGTTTATGACCTTGACGAAAACGGCGAGCGTATCAAGCTCCCATCCGGCAGATGGAAAAGCCATAAGGAAGATACCGTTGACTGGAACGAACAGTACCATGCCGAGGAATGGCGGCATGGTTGGGAAATTGTTCAGAACAAATATCTGGAACTTGCCGGAAGTCCAGAACGGATTGATATGCGTTCCTATGAAAGACAGGGACTTGACATTATCCCGACAGTCCACATGGGAACGGCTGTCTCTGCGTTGGAGCGAAAAGGCATTGCCACCAACATCGGCAATCTCAACCGAGACATTAAAGCCGCCAACCGCATGATGAACGCTATCCGCAGCACTATCAAAAGTCTGCGTGACTGGATTGCTGACATTCTGGAAGCCACCAAAGAAGTCATTGCAGAAAATGAAGCGGAAAAGAAAAATGCTTCTCCGAACCTTGCCGTTCTACTGCGTGATTATCTGAATCTGCGAAAGGCAGAGCGTAGCGAATGGTCGAGATACGGACAGCAGAAAGGCACGACCGATGATTTGAAAACCATTTCCCAAGCGACCGTCTATCTACAACGGCATGAGCTTTTCACGCTGGAAGATTTGGACATTGCCCTGCAAGGGGTGAGTGAAAAGGCTACTGCCATTCGTGAAGATATGCAGAAAGCCGCTAACCGCATGAAAGCCATTACCGCCATTCAGACCGCCGTTGCTGATTGTGAAAAGCATAAAGCAGTCCATGACAAGTATATCAAAATCGGCTGGAAAATCCGAAAGGAAGCCTATGTCGAAAGTCATAAGGACGAGCTGACCGCTTTTAATAAGGCATACCGCATTCTGAAAAAGCATGGTGCTGATTTGAATGTGGATTTGAAAGCCTTGCAAAAAGAATATGACGGTCTGCGGACTACTCACGCTGATCTGAAAGAACAGCTTGCCGCAGTCAATGAAGAATTGAAGCCGATGAAAGATATTCGCTACTGGGTTAGCAAGGTTCTATCGCCGGAACAGACGGGAGAGAAACAGCCAGAGCCGAAGCATTCTCTCAAAGAACGCTTGCAGTATGAGCAGGAACAGAAGAAACAGAAACAGGTGCAGAAAGCACCCAAGCAGAAAAAACAGGATATGGAACTTTAACAGGCACTTGCCGTTTTCATTTGGAAAATAGCAGGTGCTTTTTCTATTTCAGGAGGAAATGCCTATTGAATTTATTTGAAGCAGTAAAACAGAATGTAACAACCCGACAGGCGGCAGAACGCTATGGAATCCGTATTAGACGAAACGGAATGGCGGTCTGCCCCTTTCACAATGATAAGAACCCCAGCATGAAACTTGACCGCCGCTTTCATTGCTTTGGCTGTCAGGCAGATGGAGACGCAGTTGACTTTGTTTCCCGACTGTTTGGCTTGCCGAGCAAAGAAGCCGCCATGAAGATAGCTGATGATTTTGGTATCAGCTATGACAGCAGACAGAAACCGTCAATCAGACCGAAAATCCGAGAGCCTACCCCGGAGCAGAAATATCAGCAGGAAGAAAATCACTGCTACAAGGTGCTGTCCGATTACTTCCATCTTCTGAGGAAGTGGGAAAAGCAATACGCACCGCAACGGACGGATGAAGTGTGGCACCCGCTTTTTGTGGAAGCATTGGAGAAGAAAAGCTATATCGAATACCTGCTGGATATTCTTCTCTATGACACTCCCGAAGAAAAGAAAGCTCTTGTAGCCGAGCAGAGAAAAGAGGTGATGAAACTTGAACAGCGAATTGCAGGACACACAGCCGAGCATGACCGTGGAAGAAGTCAGAGGAAGTCTGGACTTGACCGATGTCCAATCTCAGCGGGCTGTTTGATGATGTGAACACGCAGGTGGGCAACATTGCACAGCAGGTGGGCACCAAGCCCTCCAGCTTTGAGCCGAGAGTGTTCGCCATGATCGAAGCCCTCTCCCGGAACGTGGTTCTGCCGATTGCGGGCATTATCCTCACATTTATCGCCTGTTACGAACTGATTGAAATGATAACCCAGCATAACAACATGGCGCAGTTTGAGCCAGCACTTATTATGCGCTGGATTTTCAAGACCGCTGTTTCAGTATGGTTCATCTCCAACACGTTCGATATTGTGATGGCAGTCTTTGACCTGACGCAGAAAGTCGTGTCCGATTCCAGCGGCATTATTGCGGGCAATACTCGCGTCAATGAAATCGGCCTGTCGATGCTGGAAGCCAGTCTGATGCAAATGGATGTCGGTCCACTCTTCGGGCTTTTTTTGCAGAGCTTCTTCATCGGCATCACCATGAGAATCCTCTCAATCGTGATTTTCGTCATTGTGTACGGACGCATGATTGAGATCTACTGTATGGTGAGCCTTGCGCCGATTCCCATGGCAACATGGGGCAACCATGAACAGAGCCATATGGGACAGAACTATCTGAAATGCTTGTTTGCGCTGGGATTTCAGGGCTTTCTCATCCTCATCTGCGTGGCCATCTATGCCGTGTTGATTCAGAATGTGGCGATTTCCGGCGATGCCATCAATTCGATCTGGGGCATTGTCGGCTACACCGTCCTGCTCTGTTTCAGTCTGTTCAAAACCAGCTCCGTGACGAAATCTGTTCTCGGAGCGCATTAAAGGGGGTGCTTTATTGGCTGCGTATATTTCTGTTCCTCGCGATTTGACCAAGGTGAAGTCAAAAGTGGCTTTCAACCTGACAAAGCGGCAGCTCATCTGCTTCGGAACGGCGGCACTGATTGGAGTGCCGCTGTTTTTTGTTCTCCGGGATTCCGGCGGCAACACTGCCGCCACCCTCGGCATGATGGCGGTGATGCTGCCGGCGTTCTTCCTTGGAATGTACGAGAAAAACGGCCAGCCCATGGAAAAGCTGCTGTCGTACTATGTGCAGTCCCGGTTTCTCCGCCCGAAGATTCGCCCCTACAAGACCAACAACTACTATGCGATTTTGATGAAGGGAGGCATGACTCATGATTCCGTTTTGGAAAAAGACCGGTAAGCACAACAAGCCGCAGTCTGCGCAGAAGCGCAGACAGAACGCAAAGCCTGCTGTGCCCCGGACCGCCCAGCAGTCCATTCCCATGCAGCGGATGTTTGAGGATGGCACCTGCCGGGTGAAGCCCAATTACTACACCCGCACCATCCAGTATCAGGACATCAACTATCAGTTGGCACAGCAGGAGGATAAGACTGCGATTTTTGAGGAATGGTGCAGTTTTCTGAACTTCTTCGATTCCAGCATCAAGTTTGAATTGTCCTTTGTGAACATGGCAACGGACAGCACCGAGTTTGAGAAAAGCATCCGCATCCCGTTCCAGCGGGATGGTTTTGATGATGTCCGTGCGGAGTATTCGCAGATGCTGCGTCAGCAGCTTGCCAAAGGCAATAATGGCTTGACCAAAAGCAAATTCATCACCTTCGGCGTGGAGGGCGAGAGCATGGCGCAGGTCAAGCCCCGGCTCGACCACATCCAGAATGACCTGCTCAATAACTTTCACCGTCTGGGTGTGCTGGCGCGTCCGCTGAACGGTGCCGAGCGGCTCAAACTGATGCACGATATGTTCAACATGGACGGCGCGTCCAAGTTCCGTTTTGACTGGAAAGACCTCGTGAAAAGCGGCCTTTCGGTGAAGGATGCCATTGCACCCACCGCCTTTGCCTTCAAAAATTCCCGGACGTTCCAGATGGGCGGCATCTACTGCGCCGCCAGTTTTTTGAGCATCACGGCCTCCGACATCAGCGACCAGCTTTTGAAGGATTTTCTGGACATGGATTCCAGCCAGATCGTCACCATGCACATCCAGTCCGTTGACCAGAACAAGGCCATCAAAACGGTGAAGCGCACCATCACGGAACTGGACCGCAGCAAGATCGAGGAACAGAAAAAAGCCATCCGTGCCGGGTATGACATTGACATCATTCCGTCAGATTTGGCGACCTACGGCAGAGATGCCAAGGCTCTTTTGAAGGAATTGCAGAGCCAGAACGAGCGGATGTTCCTTGTCACCTTTCTGGTGCTGAACACCGGGCGCACGGAGCAGGAGCTGGAAAACAACGTCTTTCAGGCCAGCTCCATTGCCCAGAAGCACAACTGCAATCTGTGTAGACTGGACTACCAGCAGGAGCAGGGGCTGATGTCCTCGCTGCCGCTGGCAGACTGCCAGATCGAAATTCAGCGGGGATTGACTACCAGCAGCACTGCCATCTTCATCCCCTTTACCACGCAGGAACTGTACCAGTCTGGCAAAGAAAGCCTGTATTACGGCCTGAACGCCCTGTCCAACAACCTTATCATGGTGGACCGGAAGAAGCTGAAAAACCCCAATGGTTTGATTCTCGGCACTCCCGGCTCTGGCAAAAGTTTCTCAGCAAAGCGTGAAATTGCCAATGCGTTTCTGGTGACGGACGATGATGTTATCATCAACGACCCCGAAGGCGAATACTCGCCGCTGGTGAATCGTTTGAAGGGTCAGGTCATCAAAATCAGCCCCAACAGTACCCAGTTCATCAACCCCATGGACATCAATGCCAACTACTCCGAGGAAGATAATCCGCTTTCCCTGAAAGCTGACTTTATTCTTTCTTTGTGTGAACTGGTGGTGGGCGGCAAAGAAGGGCTGCTGCCGGTGGAGAAAACCGTCATCGACCGCTGTGTGCATCTGATCTACCGCAAATATTTTGCGGACCCCTGCCCGGAGAATATGCCCATCCTTGAGGATCTGTACAACGCCCTGCTCCAACAGGACGAAAAAGAAGCCCACCATGTTGCCACGGCTCTGGAAATTTACGTCAAGGGCAGTCTGAACCTGTTCAACCACCGCACCAACGTGAACGTCAATAACCGCATTGTCTGCTATGACATCAAGGAGCTGGGCAAGCAGATGAAGAAGCTCGGTATGCTCATCGTGCAGGATCAGGTCTGGGGGCGTGTCACGGCAAACCGCAGCAGCGGAAAGTCCACACGGTATTATATGGACGAGATGCACCTGCTTCTGAAAGAGGAGCAGACTGCGGCGTATTCCGTGGAGATCTGGAAGCGTTTCCGCAAGTGGGGCGGTATTCCCACGGGGCTGACCCAGAACGTGAAAGACCTTCTTTCTTCCCGTGAAGTCGAGAATATTTTCGAGAACAGTGACATGATCATCATGCTGAATCAGGCGGCAGGAGACCGGCAGATCCTCGCAAAGCAGCTCAATATTTCGCCCCATCAGCTTTCCTATGTGACCCACTCCGGCGAGGGCGAAGGGCTGCTGTTTTTCGGCAATGTCATTCTGCCGTTTGTGGACCGATTCCCCACTGATTTGGAACTCTACCGGATCATGACCACCAAGTTGGGTGAAGTCTCGGAGGGCGCGCAGAAATGAGTGAACCGAAGCTGAACATCAAAGAGGAATCGTCTACCAAAAAGACCCGTTCTCCCCCGAAGAAAACCAAGGTGGAGCAGACGCTGCCCAAAAAGAAAAAGCTGAAAACCGATGCAGAAAAGGCCGCTGAAAAAGCCCAGCATCTGCGGTTCGGCAAGGCGGAACTGACCCCGGACGAACTGAGCCGGTTGAGTAAGGCGCAGAAGCGGGAGATGTACACCGCCCATGCCGCCCGGTCTGCGGTGCATCGGGAGGTTGACCAGTACGAGGATGAAAACGTCGGTGTGCAGGCGTTGAGCGAGGGCGAAAAGGCGGCAGGAAATGTCCGGGATATTTCCAAAAGCCGCTATGCCCGGAAGCTCAAGAAGAAAGCCAAGATGCAGGGCAAAAAAGGCACCAAAACCGCTAAATCTTCCGCATCGGAGCCAACTGCGGCACAAGATGCAGGAGCGTCCAGCACCGGCGAGGGCGGCTCCAACTGGCTTTCACGCTGGAAACAGCGGCAAGAAATCCACAAAAGCTACTATGCCGCCGCCCGTTCGGGCACGGCGGCGCAGACCGCAGGCGGCAAAGCGGCATCCAACGGTGCATCTGCCGCCCGGTCCAGCATGGAACAGGCGGTAGAAAAGGGCAAAACTGCCGTCAGCACTGCCGTGAAAGGGCTGGCGAATGCCGCCAAGAGCAACGCACACGTTCTGGTGATCGTGGGCGTTTTTCTTTTGCTCATCCTCATGGTCATGTCTGTTTTTTCCTCCTGCGGCATCCTCTTTTCGGGCGGCACACAGGTGTCCGGGCAGACCATGTATTCTGCTGAGGACAGAGACATCCGGGGCGCAGAACAGGATTACAAGAAGCTGGAAAAGGAACTGGATAAGAAAATCAAGCGCACCCCCGCCGACCACCCCGGCTACAACGAGTACCAGTATCACCTTGACCCCATCGAGCACGATCCGTGGCAGTTGACCTCATTTCTCACGACTCTGTACGACGATTACACCCGGTCAGAGGTGCAGGGCAAACTGAAGGAAACCTTCAAAAAGCAGTACAAGCTGACCACATGGGTGGAGGTGCAGATACGGTATAAGACCGTGTGGGTCATCAGCCCGGCAGGAATCCCAATTCCTACGCAGGTGCCCTATGAGTACCGCATCTTCCACACCAAGCTGGTGAACCGTGGCTTGGAGGTAGTCATCCGGGAGGAACTGGACAACGACCAGTGGAAACGGTACGAGATCTTTCAGGATACCTTGGGTGGCAGACCCTACCTGTTCAACGGCGGTCTGCCGCCCGGTGGCTCCGATGGCTCCGGCGCACCGGGCATCGACTATCAGGTGCCGGCAGAAGCACTGACCGACAGCGAATTTGCCGCCATCTACAAGGAAGCCCAAAAGTATGTGGGTACGCCCTATGTGTGGGGCGGCTCCACCCCGGAAACCGGCTTCGATTGCAGCGGCTACGTCTGTTGGGTTTACAACCAGAACGGCTACAATGTCGGGCGCACCACGGCCAACGGTCTTTGGAATAAATGCCAGCACATCTCCGAAGCAGAAGCAAAGCCCGGAGATCTGGTTTTCTTCAAAGGTACCTACGACACCCCCGGCATGAGCCATACTGGAATATATCTCGGAAACGGTATGATGGTCAGTGCCGGAGACCCCATCAAGTACGCCAATATCCACTCGTCCTACTGGCAGAAATACCTGTCAGGATTCGGGCGGCTATCCAAATAACAGGAGGACAATATGAGCGAAAAGCTCGATAAACTGCGCGCTTCACTGGAAAAAGAGAAGGAACGGCGCATCAAGATCAACAATCGCATCGAAAGTCTGGAGCGGCGGATTCAGGAGGCCGAAGCCGCCGAGGTCAACGAGATGGTTCGGACGGCAAAGGTCACGCCGGAACAGCTTGCCGCCCTGCTGCGGCAGTCCGCAACTTCCACCCCGAACCCGGCTGCGCTGTCCGCAGTCGGTGCTACCATTGATAAGGAGGACCCCGATAATGAAGATGATGAATAAGGTATGTGCGCTGGTGCTGTCGGTGGCACTGTGCGCTGGCATGGCAGCTCCTGCTTTTGCCTATGACGGCGAGCCTGTGGAGGAAGTGGAACAGCCTGTCCTGACTGCTGCCACCGAAGAGGAAGAGGCTGTCACCGTGACCGATGAGGAAACCGGTGCTCTGACCCCGGAGGGCAATCTGACGCTGGTGGACGATTACCACACTGACTACTCCGATGGCAGCGGACAGCAGTTCATTACGCTGGTGTCGAAGTCGGGAGCCACCTTTTATCTGGTCATCGACCGCAATGCCAAGGGACAGCAGACCGTCCACTTTATGAACCTTGTGGATGAAGCCGACCTGCTCTCCCTGATGGAAGATGAAGATGCCGAAGCCTATACCGCCGAAAAGGAAGCGGCGGCGCAGGCAGCGCAGGAGCGCAAACAGGCCGAAGAGGATGCGAAAAAGGCTGCGGAAGAAGCGGAGGCATCCGGTTCTGAACAGACTGGTGGCAACAAAGTTACGAAGTATGCTGCCACATTCTTAGGCGTACTGGCGCTGGTCGGTTTGGTTGCTGGCGGCGGCATTTACACCTTTATGAAGCAGAAGCAGAAAAAGCAGGCCGAAAAAGAAGCTCTTGACCCCGATGCAAACTACACCGAGGACAAGGGCGACTTTGAGATTCCTGTGGAGGATGAACCGGAAGAAACCGGCGAGGAAGATACCGAACCCATCTGATTTTAAGGCGGCGTTTTGCCGCCGTACATATTGCACTCAGAAACAGATTGGAGTGATTTTTATCGCAAAATTAGTCGTGGCGGAAAAGCCATCCGTCGCTATGTCCTATGCAAAAGTCCTTGGCGCCACCAGCCGCAAAGACGGCTACCTTGAGGGCAACAGCTATCTCGTCAGCTGGTGCGTGGGTCATCTGGTGGAGCTGGCTCCACCCAATGTTTACGATGCTAAGTACGTCAAGTGGAGTATCGCTGATTTGCCCATCCTGCCGCAAAAGTGGCAGTATCTGGTGTCTGCCAGCACCAAAAAGCAGTTCGGCATCCTGCAAAAACTTATGCAGCGCCCGGATGTGGACAGCGTGATCTGTGCTACGGACGCAGGGCGCGAGGGAGAACTGATTTTCCGCTTGGTGTACCAGCAAGCAGGCTGCAAAAAGCCCTTTTCTCGCCTGTGGCTGTCCAGCATGGAGGAAACCGCCATCCGCGAGGGTTTTCAGAAACTCAAACCGTCAACTGAATACGATGCGCTGTACAACGCAGCACTCTGCCGGGAACGTGCCGACTGGATGGTCGGCATCAATGCGTCCCGGCTTTTTTCGTGTCTGTACGGTCAACCGCTGGCGGTGGGGCGTGTTATGACCCCGGTGCTTGCCATGACGGTGGTGCGGGAAGCTGCCATCGCTGCCTTTGTGCCGGAGAAATTCTACACGGTCGCCCTGACCCTTGCAGACGGCGGCACCGCATCCAGCAAGCGGTTTGCACAGAAAGCGGATGCGGAACTGTTGCTTTCCAAATGCCGAAAGGAGGGGCGTGTCACGGTACAAAAGATGGAGCGCAAGGAAAAGTCCGAAAGCCCACCGCAACTCTATGACCTTACCGCATTGCAGCGTGATGCCAACCGTCTGCTGGGATTTACGGCACAGCAGACCTTGGATTATGCCCAAAGCCTTTACGAAAAACGGCTCATCACCTACCCCCGCACGGACAGCCGCTTTTTGACGGAGGATATGGCGGCATCCCTTCCGGGGCTGGTGACAGATACGGGCAGGGCGTTTGCTGTGGAAGAGCCGTTTCCCATCCATGTGCAGCAGGTCATCAACGGCAGCAAGGTCACCGACCACCATGCGCTACTGCCCACGAAAAGCATGGCAAACGCAGATCTTGCCGCCCTCCCTGCCGGGGAGCGGAATGTCCTGCGGCTGATTGCCGCACGGCTGCTCTGTGCCGTGGGTGAGCCTTACTGCTATGCAGAAACCACCTTGACTACCATCTGCGCAGGCGAAGAATTTACCGCCAAAGGCAAAGTTGTGCTGTCCGAGGGATGGAAAGCAGTGGAGCGAAAAATGCTGGGCGAGCTGCTGGGCAAGCAGAAAGAACCGGCTGTTCTGCCGGATGTGCAGGAGCAGAGCCGGTGCAGCGTTTCCGGTGCCGAACTGAAAGAGGGGCAAACGTCCCCGCCGAAGCATTTCACCGAGGACCTTCTACTTCATGCGATGGAAACTGCCAGTGCGGATAGTATGCCGGAGGGTGTGGAACGTCAGGGCATCGGCACCCCGGCTACCAGAGCCGCCACCATCGAAAAACTGGTACAGAAGGGCTTTCTGGAACGCAAAGGCACCAAGAAAACCAAGGTTCTGCTGCCCACGGATAAGGGAAAAGCCCTCATCACTGTGATGCCCGAAGAAATCCAATCCCCGGAAATGACCGCCGATTGGGAAACAAAGCTGCTGCAAATCGAACGTGGCGAAATGGAGCCGAGCGAATTTATGACCGAGATCAATACGATGATTACCGAACTGGTAAAGAACACGGAAATGAAAAAAGGAGCGAATGCGCTTATGAAAAACAAGATTATTGGTATCTGCCCGAACTGCGGTGCAAATGTTGTGGAGCGTGAAAAGGGCTGGTTCTGCGAGAACCGGGAGTGCCGTTTTGTCCTGTGGAAGGACAATGCGTTCTTTAAGCGTCTGGGCAAGCGGCTGGACGCTCATGTGGCGGACAAGCTGCTGCGGGATGGTCGTGTCCGCTTGAAGGACTGCAAGAGTGCCAAGGGCAAGACCTACAATGCCACCGTGCTGCTGTCCTGTGAAGCCGATGGCCGCAGCAAGTTTTCTCTGGAATTTGAAGGGGGCTGCTGATGGAGCAGATAAAAGAAGAGGTCTACCTTATCAACGATGAACGCTATCTGCATCTCCGGGAAAACGGTGCAGGGGTCGGCTTTGCCACTTATAACAAGGTAACTGGTGAGCCGCTGGAAAGTGGGCAGATCTCGGAAAAGAATCTGCCGCCAGATGGACAAAACACCATCCCTGCCGCCCGGAACTGGTATCTGTTTGAACTTTCGGACGATGACTGCAAGGTCATCCAACAGGAAAGCGTAAAGATCCTCGAAAACATCCCGCAGGCGGGCATCGGCAGACGGCGCATCTGGGAGCCGGAAACGCTGCCGAAGGATGTTCGTCTCATCAACAGCCACTATGATGACCTCTATCGCATTCCAGATGGCGGCGTGATTCAGGTGGATTACCCGGATGGGCGCAGTTTTACAGCACGGGTGGAACATCTGGATGATTACCACTTTGACATGGGCGGTCTGGGCAATGTGTTCCACATCTGCCAGTTTGCCGAGGTCATGGAACGAAACCATGCAGACTTCTACCCCGAAATTCAGACACAGGACGAGCAGGCTGCATGGGAACTGGGCGGCAAGGGCTATCTTGCTATCCAGTCCTGTGAGGACGGCTGGGACTACACTATTTACCACAGTGATTATTCCGTAATGGACGGTGGGCAGCTGGATGCCCCGGAACTGACCATTCAGGAAGCCCGTGAGCAGATTCTGGAAGCGCACCACTTGGAAAAGGGGCGGCGGCTGTTGCAGGACTACGATGCCGTCATGGATAAAGTTGCGGAAGCTGAGGAACTGAGCGCAGACCACCGCCCTTCCACACTGGAAAAGCTGGCAGAACTGGCAAGTGATACGTCTGCGCCAAAATCCTCTGCACGTTCTGCGCCAGAACTGTGAGGTGGACGATGCAGCAAAAATGGAACCAGAATTTTGACGGTGAACCCATGACGGACATCCCGCAGAAGTTTCTGAACGCAGGATGCGATGTTTATATGGTGATGCAGCTGCGGCATGACGAGAAAATACTTGCGTTTTGGAAGTCGCAGGGAAAAACAATTATAGTGTCAGAGCATCGGCTCTACTATCTGCGCGGTCTTGCGGATCGTTTTATCTATATTACCGGCGGAAAGGTAGAAAAAGATTACTCCGCAGCGGAGTTTGAGAGCCTGACGGAGCAACAGAGAGCCAAGTTGGGGCTGCGTACCTTTATTCTTGAAGATTTGTTGCCGCCAAAAGCATTGCCCCAGGCCGGTCAGCAAATGGAACTTCGCAATTTCTGCTTTGCCTACAAAAACGAACCGGAAACGTTGCACATCCGGGAAAGTAAAATCCCCGCAAATCGTATTGTCGGGATCATCGGGAATAATGGAGCTGGAAAGTCCACCTTCTCCCGGTGTTTCTGCGGCCTTGAAAAGCGCTGCGGTGAGGTGATCTGGAACGGCAGAACTTATCGGCCTAAAGACAGACTAAATACCTGCTACATGGTGATGCAGGAAGTCAATCACCAGCTTTTCACGGAAACTGTGCTAGATGAAGTCCTGATCAGTATGGAGGAGGAAAATCAGGAGTGGGCTGAGGAAATCCTTGCCGAGTTAGATTTAATCGGCTTCAAAGACAGACACCCTATGTCCCTTTCCGGCGGCCAAAAGCAGCGGGTAGCAATTGCCTCGGCAATCGCATCCAAGCGTTCTATCTTATTTTTTGACGAACCGACCAGCGGTCTTGATTACAAACACATGAAAGAGGTTGCAAATGTCCTGCGACAAGTCAGGGACACGGGTATTACCGTGTATGTCATTACTCATGACCTTGAGTTGATATTAGACTGTTGTACGGATATTGTCCATTTTGAAGATGGTTCTATCATCGACCAATTTCCAATGGATGCGGATGGACTTGAAAAAATTAGAAACTATTTCATAAAGGGGGTATCTGTAAAGTGAAAGAAGAAAAGAAGGAGTCGCCCATAGGTGTCTTATGGGGATGGGGCAAACCTTATCATGGAAAATTCATCGGCAGTATTATCCTTGCAGTATTAGGCGTGGCCTGCCAGATGGTGCCCTATTTCTGCGTGGCGCATATTGTCACAATGATGTTGTCTGGGGAACAGAATTTTTCCCGCTATGTGACCGCTGGGATTATTGCATTGAGCGGCTACTTTGGGAAAGTGCTGTTTTCCAGTCTTTCTACAACGATTTCCCACACGGCGACCTATTACACGCTGCGCGATCTGCGAGAGAATATCACCGCAAAGCTAGCCCGCGTCCCGATGGGGACGATTTTAGATACTCCGTCCGGCCAGTACAAAACGACGATTGTTGACCGGGTTGAAGGCATGGAATCGACCTTCGCACACCTGCTCCCGGAAATGACCGCAAATGTGCTGGTGCCGCTTGTAATCGCCGTGTACCTGTTCCTTTTGGACTGGCGCATGGCGCTCCTGTCCCTTGTTACGCTGGTGGTGGGCCTTGCTGTCATGTCCGCCGGTATGAAGAATTATCCTGTCAAATGGGAGGGCGCGGTTAAAGCGGGAAAGCAGATGGCAAACGCCATTGTAGAATACATCGGCGGGATTGAGGTGGTAAAGGCGTTCAGCCAGTCCGCCGGTTCCTACAAAAAATATTCTGACGCGGTGAATGCAAAAAATTGAAGTTATTGTTCGTATCACGAAGGACCACTGCCCTCCCCAAGAGCAGACGATTTTTGAGTGGATTGAAACGAACCGTGCTGCGCCAGACACCTTGAATTATCCCGGTTTGGAAATAAACTTGGAACACCGTCGTGTTTTCAAAAACGGACAGGAAGTGTACATGAGCCGTTACGAATATGGCGTTTTAAGTTTAATGGCACGGCATCCGGGGCAATTGTTTACAAAAGAGCAGATATTTGAAGCCGTGTGGCATCAGGATAGTGAAAGCTGCCTGACTGCTGTCACCAATACAATTGGACGCATCCGGCAAAAAATCGAGGATGATAGAGCTGTACCTGTCTATATTCGAACGATTTCCAACCTCGGCTACCAATTTATGCCGAACATTTCAGTGAAAAAAGATTCCTTATAACGATAAAAGCCATACTCAATGGGTAACTTAGACCTTGGGTATGGCTTTTATCGTTAGCTGGATAGATAAAAATTGACATCCTTGCAATCGGAAATAATCTTTTCTAAAATATAGAAAAAAGATTTTAGGAGGCGGTAAGATGCAATCCTTCGAAGATGTTCTGAGAGAGTTTGAAGATTTTTTGCAAACGGCATCCTATTTAGAGGTTCTCCCATGTCGATGGGGGTATGTACGGCTTTTTAATGAGGGTGCTCCTATCAACTTCTACGCAGTCTTATGCCGTACCCCACAAGAACTATATGATACGCTGGAAAATGATCTTGCCATTGAAAAAGAGGTTCAAAATCCACAACGAGACTGATTACGAGAAATTTATTGTGTAATTCGTTTGCTTTTCACGTGATTTTATTGAATGACCTGTTAGAATATTGCGTATTCAGACAAAAGAACGCCAGAGAGAAGCGTAACGTCCACTCTGGCAGCTTAGGTGTTTTTGTTCTGTTCTGAAAGTTCTGTCAAATGGATTGCGAGTGACCTTGTGGCATCCAACAGCGTTTTTTGCATTTCTGGCGGACAAGCAAAATAAATCGATTCTAACTCTCGACATTCGCGCTCTGCTTCTGATAAGTTCGGGTTGATAACCGAATCCAAGGAAAGTGGCAGAACATGGAGAATTGAACTTAAAATGTCAAAAGAAGGATTCTGTTTTCCATTTTCAATATTGGCGATATACTTCACCGAAACATTACTTTTCAGTGCCAGTTGCTCTTGTGTCATTTTCATCGCTTTTCGGACAGCCTTTATCTGCTTTCCTAAAGCAATCGCATCCGCATTCGGCATCATCATCACCTCAATTGAAGAAGATGGCTCTGTCATTCACATCCGGCAGGCAGTAAAGGTCGTAAAAGGTACGGTCAGCATCGGCAGTCCGAAATCCAAAGACAGTATCCGGGATATTCCGGTGCCGCTGAATGTCCGCCCGTGTGCCATCAAACTGCGGGATACTACCGACCAGTTCATCTGGGAAAGCCCCAAGACCGGCTTGCCCTGCAACCCCACCCATTTCCGGGATGTGTTCCGCAAATCTCTGGAAGAAGCGGGCGATGTCCGCTTGCTCACACCGCACAGCTGCCGCCACACCTATGTATCGCAGATGCAGGCGTTGGGCGTGGATATCCAGACCATCCAGAGCATCGTAGGCCATGCCGACACCGAGATGACTGAGCATTATCTCCATGTTCAGGAATCCATTCGGCAGAGTGCGATCCAGTTGTTCAGTGAGGCGTTTTCGGCCTGAAAATTGGACGGAACGGCACTAATTAGACCAGATAAAATCTTTGGCATTGTGGTCAAAATTGTGGTCAAAACCAAATGAGGTCAGCCCACAAACAAAAAAATCCAACGATTTCTAACGTGAAATCGTTGGATTTATGGTCCACCATTACGTTCCAAATCCGAACCTTTTCCCGTATCGGATTTGATGCGGTACGTTTTGCTCGGAACATCGGTTACATTGTACGCAGTGGTGATTTTGAACCAGCCGTCAGGTTCATCCCAAAGAGTGACCGAGTTTACAAAAAGATTGATAATACGTTTCTTCGCGGCCTCTGTTTTGATATTGCCCTGTGCGATTCTGGTTAAAAATTCTAAAACGTCCTGCTTGGTGATGGCATCTTTTTTCT
Source organism: Faecalibacterium sp. Marseille-P9590 (assembly GCF_017377665.1). Lineage (NCBI taxonomy): Bacteria > Bacillati > Bacillota > Clostridia > Eubacteriales > Oscillospiraceae > Faecalibacterium > Faecalibacterium sp. Marseille-P9590. Next base: position 430,217 of record NZ_JAFREF010000002.1, on the reverse strand, counting down.
GCTTCTCGTAGTCAAGCTCTTTCTGGCAGGACTTTTTTTCTTTCTCCAATTCCACCATGCGGTTGAGCAGGGTTTCCGGGACTACACCCCGCTCGATGGCAGCAGTGATATTTTTCAATGAGGCATCCAGCTCTTGCAGGTGTTCTTCCAGTGCAGGGATTTTGCCCTCGATCTGGATTTCCTTATAATACTCCTGCATGGTGGCATCTGCAATCAGATTCATAATCTCTGGGGTCAGGAGGGTAAGGGCATCCTGTACCACCACATCCTCGATCAGCTCTTTGCGAATGGATTTCTTCTGGCACCGGTGCTGCTTATGGCCGTAGCAGGAGTAGTAGTTGTAGGTCACACCCTGCGCACTGGTGCCGGTGTCGCCGTTCATCTGCTCCCCGCAGTGACCGCAAAAGAGCTTACCCGATAGGAGGTAATCTACCTTTGCCTTGCCTCGTGCTGGGGCACTAGCTGTAAGTTTCAGCTTCTCTTGCACCCTGTCAAATAGGGCCTTATCCACGATGGCCGGTACGCCGCCCTCGACCCGGTGTTCTTTGTACTGATACACCCCGATGTACTTCTCATTGCGGAACATAGACTTAAAGCTGTTCTTATTGAACGCATAGCCCCGCGTTGTACGGTAGCCCTTATTATTGAAGATTTCGGAGATCATCGAAATGGACTTACCCTCGTCGTAGAGTCGGAATGCTTCTTGCACAATGGGTGCTGTCCGGGGGTCAATGACGAAGTGTTTGTTCTCGATCTTATAGCCTAAAGGAATGGTGCCACCTGTGACCTGACACTTGTAGGCCGACTCCTGCATACCACGGCTGACCTTTTGTGCCAGCTCTGCGGAGTAAAATTCTGCCATACCCTCAAGGACTGATTCTAGGATGATACTCTCTGGGCTGTCTGTCAAGTTCTCGGTAGCACTGATAAGGCGCACACCAACTTTTTTCAGACGGTACTTATAGTTTGCGCTGTCATAGCGGTTACGAGCAAACCGATCGAGTTTATAGACGATCACGGCATCAAAGAGGCCCTTTTCTGCATCCTTTATCATCTGCAAGAACTCGTGGCGTTTCTCGGTATGCTTGCTGGCAGAGGTGGCGCGGTCAATGTAGGTTGCAACTACGGTGATACCCTGCCGCTTGCAGTAGTCTAAGCAAACGCGCTGCTGACCCTCAATGGACTGCTCCGTTTGAGAGCTGCTGGAATATCGGAGATAAAGACAGGCTTTCATAATAGAACCTCTTGACTCACCGTAAGGTGGGCCTTTTTTTATTTGTGATACTTATACCATTCGGCCAGAATTATGCAGTTGTCTTGTTCCCAAGGGCGTTCTCCGACCGAAGCTGCTCACAAACATTGAGCAGACTGCGGTGAGCCTCATAGCTGGTACACATACGGTAGGTATCAATGATATACTGCTCTTCGGTATTTAAGCCGGTGTTCTGCTGAGAAAGAGTTTCAGGCTGAGGGTTGTTCGTTTCTCCGTTCAGATAGGCAACCGTTGTATTCAACCAGCTTGCGATAACAGACAGACGAGTATCGCTGATTGTGGTTTGATTATTTTTTACAACCGTTAAATACGAACTTTTATCGCTCATGTTTAGAAGCCGTGCCAAATCAACAGGGCGTTTTCCCTGTTCGAGCATGAGTTGTTCAATGCGAGGAACGCGAATTAAATCTTTCCGATGGTTTGCTTCTCGTTCCTCTTTGGTCATTCTTGCCATAAAGACACCTCCTGAGCAATCTATATTGACTCATATTGACAAATATTGAGATTTCTATTGACAATATTGAGAAATCAATATATAATCACTCTCGTAAACAAGATTTACAGACAAAACGAACCACAACCCGGCAGACTTCCTCTCTGCTCAGGTTCTCCTATGGCTATTTTGCTACTCCAATTTCATTATAGCATAAGAGCGTTCTTTGTCAACGGATTGTTTACAAGTTTTCAAGAAAGGAGGCGTTCTTATGCAGATTACGATTACTGTATCTCCTACGGAACTGCTCGAAGTGCTGTCTGGCATCAATGCCGACATCTGTATCACGGCACCCAAGAAGCAGCCTACCGCAGTCGAGATTCCCATTTCGGAAGATATGCTGGACAGTGTGATGCGTCGTGCGTTCAGCGGCAAGTAAGACCTCTCCCTACATTATTGGAAAGGAGGTGCAAGTATGGAACCCGGTGAACTAATTCAACAGAAGCTATATGAGGAACACCTTTCTTACGATTGGCTGATTACACAGCTCAATCGTCGCGGCCTAACCGTTGGTAAAACCGCTATTAGTCTGGCATTTACCAGTAAGCGTACCAACGATACCAGCCAGCGTATCATTCAGGAGTCGAAAAAGGTTCTCCGCGATTACGATAGGTTCCTCAAGAAAAATGACGGACACTGATGAATTATCTACTTTCGCCCAGTGGCTCCTTGCTTTTATCAAGGAGTCCCGGCGCAATGCTGCGGAGGCTTCCAATGAACAGACTGGTTAAGTGGTGTTGGAAAAACATCTTCTGGTTGATGGCCTGCGCCGGTGGCGTGGGTGCCACCCCTGCCCTCGTACAGTATGCGTATTCTGCGCGTGGATATAAGGCAATCGGTGGTGAGATTTTCGTACCCTTTCTGGTTCCGCTGATCTGGTATCTGGTGGAGCTGGTCAAGGGAGCATTTAAGGAGTTCTCTAAGGAACTCGAAGAGGAAACCTAAAGAGGTATCACATGAGTAATTATCATAAGTACGTCAAGGTGCGTTTTGGTATCGCACTCAATTCCTACGCGCTGCCGACTGGCAATGCAGAGGGCTACTGGTTCAAGGCTTACGAGCCGCTGGTTCCCGGCGATATGGTTGTTGTGGAGGTTCGGGACACATTCACTCTGGCAACGGTTCTGGATGTTGCGCCTATGCCGGTCGGCTTTACCGGTCAGGTTACGAAAGCCGTCCTGAGCAAGATCAACACCAACGCTTATACCCACGGCAAGCAGCTGGACGAGCAGCGTAAGGAGCTGAAAAAGCGCATGGACGAAAGGGTTAAGGCATTGCAGGAGGACGCTCTCTACGAAATGCTGGCAGAGAAAGACCCTGAGCTGAAATCCATGCTGGAAGCGTACCGCGAGGTACAGTAAATCTTTTCTTCAAGAGAAAGTGAGTTTTATATGAAAAACAATTTTCAGGTAGGCGACATTATCCGAGGTGTTGAGGGTGCCCCCTACGGCATTACCGATAAACACATGACCACTGGCCGTGTGATTAAGACGGACACTGACGGCACTTTCACGGTCAAGATCACCGGTTATCCTAGTCGCCCCAGTGCAATCGGTGAGGTTTATGACGATCTCGACCCGCAGTATTTTGAACTGATTCGGCATTCCGAAATGAAGCCGTTCAATCGTCTGGAAGCCCTCGCTGCGTTGGCTAAGGACAAGTCTGCTTTGCTTGACTATGACTTGTCCAGTGCCGACCTGCGCAGTGCCGACCTGAGCGGTTCCAACCTGCGCAGTGCCGACCTT
>NZ_JAFREF010000002.1:411410-426610 GCF_017377665.1 Faecalibacterium sp. Marseille-P9590 | reverse complement strand
GTGCCGACCTGCGCAGTGCCGACCTGAGCGGTTCCAACCTGCGCAGTGCCGACCTGAGCGGTTCCACCGGCATCATGTCCGCTATCGCGTTCATGGATGCGCATTTTGAGCGTACCAAGGACGGTTTCATTGCCTACAAGACTTTTGGCAGCAGCTACCACCCCAACGACAATTGGAAAATCGAGCCGGGTTCTGTGCTTTCTGAGGTTGTCAACCCCGATCGTACTTGTAGCTGCGGTTGCGGTATCAACGTCGCACCTCTCGGCTGGGTAAAGGATAACGCCACCAATGGCGGTCGCCTTTCGATCTGGAAAGTCCTTATTCGCTGGGAATGGCTCATGGGTATTGTCGTGCCCTTCGGCTCTGACGGCAAGGTTCGCTGTGAAAAGGTTGAGCTTATCGAGGTGGTCAAATGATCGTGAAGAATGCAGCCGGTGAAAAGCACGACATTGTTTTTCACCATTTCTTCCCGACAAACCGCAAGCGGATTGCCAAACTTCTGGACTTCATTTCGGACAACCTCGATAAGCGCGATAAATACTACGGCATTATGATGAAATATCTCACGTCGCGGTATATCGCTGCTGACTACGAGATTGAAGTCCTTAAAGCAGAACGTCAGGCTAAAAACCGTGCGCTGCACGAGGCTCACGTCCAGCAGGCCAATCTCCGCAAACGGGCCAAGTGGATGTCGGCAAGCACTTTCCGTGATAAAAACCGTGCGCTGGAAGAAACCATTATGCGGATTGAGCGTCGCAAAATGGAAATCACCTTGGAACTGTCTGCCGCCAAGCACCTGAAAGAGCGTCTGAAACTCAACGTTCAGACAATGCCGGGGGTGAAGCCGTGGTGAAAGTAGTAGCAAAGGTCAACAAGCTGGTTGGCAATCATTTCGAGCAGGAGTTTTGTGACTACCTTGCCGAGCATGGCTTCTGGGCGCACAACATGGCTCAGACCGCAGCGGGTCAGCCTGCTGATGTAGTTGCCGTTAAAGACGGCATCGGCTACCTGATTGACTGCAAGGTATGCGAGAACGACCGATTCCGGCTTTCTCGTATCGAGGAAAATCAGGAAACAGCCATGACCCGCTGGGAGCTGTGCGGGAATTTTCCCGGTCTGTTTGCTCTCAAGCTCACGGACGGTTCCGTGTGGATGATTCATCTTGGCCCGCTGCTGGCTCTGCGCACAGCAGGAGTTTCCAGTATCAACGCTGAGAAAATTCGCATGATGGGCTTAGAGCTGGAAAGGTGGGTGAAATTGAAGCCGCATGATCGTGACAGTTGGAGCAAGACTTTTTGTGACTGACCCCACCCCCGAAGTAGAGCGTTGGTGCAATGAAAATCTGGTCATTCCGAACCCGGAATACGCCAAGAAAAAGTGCATGGGATTCTGGACAGGAAACATCCCGCGTGAGCTGGTCATGTATGAGGTTATGGGTGACAAATGGGTTATTCCTTACGGCTGCCTCCGGGAACTCATGCCTCTGTTTCAGAGTGCCCAGAGCATAACCACCGAGTTTGTAGATCACGGCCCACCTGTCTTTTCTGCTGATGTGCCGCTCTATGACTATCAGCAGGTAGCAGTTGAGGCCATGATCTCGGCTCATTACGGTATCCTCCGTAGTCCGGCAGGCAGCGGTAAAACCCAGATGGGCATTGCCCTTGCTGGTCGGCTGGGTGTTCGTACCCTCTGGCTGACACACACCATCGACCTGCTGAACCAGAGTCGTGACCGCGCGGCACAGTATCTTGGCCCCGGATATTTGGGCATCATCACCTCCGGCAAAGTCTTTCTCGGCAAGACCATTACGTTTGCTACCGTGCAGACTATGTGCCGCCTCGATCTGACACAATACGCGAATTACTGGGACTGCATTATCGTGGACGAGTGCCACCGTGTCGCAGGCACCCCGACTGCGGTTACGCAGTTTGCCAAGGTGCTGAATGCTCTGTGTGCCCGCCACAAGTACGGCCTGTCTGCTACGGTGCATCGGGCTGACGGTCTGATTCGTACCACCTACGCACTGCTGGGGCAGATTGCCTACACCGTGCCGGACGAGGCGGTAACGGCCAAGACAATGCAGGTTTCCGTTTATCCATTCAACACCGGCATCGGGTTGAGTGCTGAATGCCTCAACAGTGACGGCACTTTGAACTACAACGGAATGATTCAATACCTGACCGAGTGTGAGGACAGGAATCAAATTATCCTGTCCCATCTGGTAGGCAACGAAGATCATTTCAACCTGATTCTCAGCACCCGGATTGAACATCTGGAAACTCTCATGCGAATGCTCCCGCCTGAATTGCAGGCCCAGTCGGTAATGATTACCGGTAAAATGACCACCAAAGCAGGCAAGGCGCAACGGCAGCAGGCTATCGAGGATATGCGGGCAGGTCGGAAGCGGTATCTGTTCGCCACCTACTCTCTCGCAAAAGAGGGTCTGGATATTCCCCGGCTGGACAGGCTGTACCTGACGGTGCCGCAAAAGGACTATGCCGTGATCGTGCAGTCTGTTGGCCGCATTGCCCGAATCTTTAAGGGCAAGGGCACCCCGCTGGCCTACGATTATGTAGACACCATCCGGGGGCTGCAAAAAGCCTACAAACAACGCCTGCGCTCCTACAAGAGTGCAGGGTGCAAGATTTTGTAAGGGAGGATGATAGGATGAAAGTTTTGGTTGCCTGTGATGAGTCACAGGCAGTTTGTAAAGCATTTCGAGCGCGTGGACATGAAGCTTACTCATGTGACCTTATGGAACCGTCCGGTGGTCATCCTGAATGGCATATCCTTGGTGATTGCTTGCAAGCGATTATGGGCGGGCAAATTGTGACAATGGATGGTTTATCTCACGAAATTGCCCGCTGGGATATGATTATCGCTTTTGTTCCGTGTACCAAGACAAGTAATGCAGGCGCACGACATTTATACAAGGGCGGCAGGCTCAATCTTAGTCGGTACTATGAGGGTTTGTGCGGTAAAGCACTTTTTCTCGCGGTATGGGCGGCAGATTGTGAAAAGGTTATAATTGAAAATCCTACACCCAGCAAAATTTTCGATTATCCAACACCTACCCAAGCTATTCAGCCTTGGCAATTTGGGCATCCATTCACCAAGAAAACCCTGCTTTGGGAGCGCGGTGTCCCCCCCCTACACCCAACAGATGTTGTCGAGCCGACTGCAACATGGTGTCCGAGCGGCAGTTACAGTCACAAACATGGGACTCAACACGAGGGAATGTTTACCACAGACCGCGCAAAAATGCGAGCCAAAACATTCCCCGGTGTGGCAAAAGCCATGTCAGAACAATGGGGTTGATCGAGAGGTGAAATTTTGAATACAGATTTAATGTTTTCCAGTAAAAATCCGTGCTGGTGTACACCACAGGACTTTTTCGACAAGCTGAATGCTGAATTTCATTTCACGCTCGATGCGGCTGCTACCGAAAAGTCCGCGAAATGCCCAGTCTATTTTACCCCTGAAACCGATGCTTTAGTCCAAAACTGGGGAGTTACGGGGGGGGGGCTGTCTGGTGCAATCCTCCGTATGGCCGAAATATAAATCTCTGGGTGCAGAAAGCAAAAGAGGAAAGCGAACTTCGGCATATTACCGTCGTAATGCTCATTCCCGCTCGAACCGATACGCGCTATTTTCAAGATTTTATCCTATACGGAAAAGCCTCGGAGGTACGCTTTGTAAGAGGTCGATTACGCTTTACGGACGAGGACGGGAAGCCGTCTGCGCCAGCACCTTTTCCCTCAGCCGTGGTCATATTCAGGCCGCAGGAGGTATCGCATGACACTTCTTCCTGAAATCTGGGTATTCGACTGTGAGGTATTTCTTTACGACTGGGTGTTCATTGCCAAGAACTCCGTAACCGGTGTCCGTGTGGTTATCCATAACGACAACGACGCGGTGGTTGAGTTCTTCCGGCAAAACCCGCTCATGTGCGGCTTCAACTCCAAGCACTACGACGATCACATTGTCAAGGCCATTATCGGCGGGGCATCCCCTGAGCAGGTCAAGGAAATCAATGACGAGATTATCGTGCATGGTGTTGACGGCTGGAACATTCCGTTCCTCCGCAGTTTCCGGGTCTGGTTTGACTCTTTCGATCTGATGGATGATATGCAAGTCGGCTTATCGCTGAAAAGCATTGAAGCCCATCTGGGCATTCCCATCGAAGAAACGGAAGTTGACTTCAATCTGTCCCGTTCTTTGACGGAAGAAGAACTCGAACAGGCCATCCGCTATTGCGCCTACGATGTAGACGCTACTGAAAAGCTGCTGCACCTCCGGGAGAATTACCTTAAAACCAAAATCACACTGGGCCAGAAGCGCGGCCTCGAACCTCGTAAGGCACTGCGCATGACCAATGCCAAGCTGACCAGTGTGTATTTGCAGGCCAGAAAGCCAGACGAGCCTTGGACGGACGAGCGAAACTACCAGTATCCCGACAAGTTGCTCCGGCAGTATATTCCACCGGAAGTCTTTGATTTCTTTGACCGCCTGCACGACCCGTCTGTACCGAACTACCTGCTGTTCGGTGGGTATGACGATCACGGCACCAAGCACAAGGGCGCGGCTTTGGATTTTAAGATTGGGGACTGTGAATGCACTATCGCCTATGGCGGTATCCACGGTGCAATCCCCACCTACACAGAAGTTGCAACCGAAACCCGGTCTATCCGAAATAAGGACGTTGCATCGTATTACCCCCATCTTATGACCCTGCCCCTTTCCGCAGGCCAGAAGTACGGATTTTGTAGCCGCTGCATCCCGTCCCCGCAGGTGTACGTTGACACACTGGAAGATCGTGTTCGTGCAAAAAAGGCCGGTGATAAGGAAACCGCAAACGCTTTGAAGCTGGTTCTGAACACGACTTACGGCACCATGCTGAACGGCAAGGACGGCGTAGGGTACAACGACCTCTACGACCCGCTCATGGGCCGCTCGGTCTGCATTACCGGCCAGCTGCTCTTGCTGGAACTGTCCATGCACCTTGTCGCTGAGTGCCCGACGCTGAAAATCGTCCAGCTGAACACCGATGGCATCATGGTCAGTTTTGACAACTCCGACGAGGCCAAGTGGGAGGAAATCACGCAAGAATGGCAGACCCGTACAGGCTTTGAACTGGAAGAAGATTTCATTCAGAAAATTGCCCAGCGGGATGTCAACAACTACGTTGAAATCCCGGCAGACGGCGGCGAGGCCAAGATCAAAGGCGGCGAACTCGTGCGCGGTATCTCACAGGCCGGTGCATGGAAGATAAACAACAACGCCAAAGTTATTGCCCATGCCATTGCTGAGTTCTTCATCCACGGCACCCCGGCAGAGGAAACCGTCAACGCTGCCACGGATATTCTGGATTTCCAACTGATTTCCAAGGCATCCGGCCTCTACTCCCGTTGCTTCCAGATTATTGATGGCCGGGAAGTAGAAATGCAGCGCGTCAACCGAGTGTATGCGACCGATGATTGGGAGCATTACGGTACTCTCTATAAGGTACACAGTCAGACCGGTACAGTGTCAAAAATCCCGTCCCTGCCCCTGCACTGTCTGGTAGACAACAATAATCACCTAACGCTGGACGCGGTAGACCGTCAGTGGTATATCCGCGAGGCCAACGAAAAAATTCAAGCCTTTCAGGGTATTCAGCCTACCAAGGTGAACACCCGGAAGATAAATTCACTCGCTAAACAGGCTCTTGCACTGTTCGCAGAGCCGGAACAGAAAGGAAATAACGATGGACAAGAAAGTAAACAGCCCCGAAGCAAACGCACCCGTAGCAGAAAAGCAGCAGATTGATGTTCACAAGCTGAACGTCTATCAGAAGCTCAGTCTGGCCCGCAAGCGTTTTCTGGAACGCAATGTCAAGAAGTCCGGTGTGAACCGCCAGCTGGAATTTCAGTATTTCGAGCTTCAGGACATTGTGCCCTCTGCAACCCGTATCTTCCAGAACCTCGGCCTGTTGGGTGTGGTTCAGTTCCCGCCTGTGGAGAAGAATGCCGAAACCGGTTTGGCTTCCGAGCCGGTTGCCACTATGACGGTTCTCAACACTGACCGTCCGAGTGAAACCATTGACTTCATGGTTCCCTACCGTGAGGTCGAGCAGATCAAGAGTAATGCAGGCAAGAGCGTAACCAATCCCTTGCAGGCTCTCGGCAGCTCCGTCACCTACCTGCGCCGTTACCTCTGGATGCTGGCAATGGATATTGTCGAGCAGGACGACGTGGACGCTACGTTAGGTCAGCAGGAACCGCAGGCCAAGGCTTCTCCTGCCGCTAAGCCTGCTACTCAGACTGCGGCTCCGAAGAAGCAGGCCAAGCCTGCCACCTCCGCAGAGCGTGAGGCTGTCAAGGTGTCGCTGACCCAGCCCGACGAGCAGGCCGACCCGCTGATGATTAAGGGCCTGAAAGCGGCCCTGAACACCCTGCGTCAGAAAGACGATAAGCAGGACGAGTTCATTCAGCACGTCGCTGAGGCCACGGTGGGCTTCACCAAGATCACCCGTACTCAGTGCGAGGAGCTGACCAAAAAGGTAAACGGCATGATTGAGGAGTACGACAAGAAATGACACCGAATGGCTGCGTATCTGATCGGAACGAGTTAGACGGCTACCAGCTTTTGGCAAACGCAATAGTGACCTCGGCGGCACGAGATTATAAGCGCACCCTGCGCTCCCTCAAAAGAGGCTCTGATTATGCACCGCTGCATTTAAGGTCACTGGAACGCTTCTTCAATTCTGCGTGGTATCGTCTGCTGACCCGCGTTGACTCGAAATATATCATGGAGCGTATTAAACAGGAGGTTGACCATGAAACTGACATGGAACAAGAATAATACAATCTCGGTTATGCCCCCGGCAAGACCGAAAAAGATCACCGGCACCCGCTTTGCAGCCATTATGGGTCTGAACCGCTGGACTACACCTTTCAACGTCTGGTGTGCAGTCACTCGTACCTATGAGGAGCCTTTCGAGGACACGATCTACACCATTGCAGGTAAGACCATTGAGCCGAAGCAGGCCGAGTTCATGCGCAAGTCCTACTTCATGCCCAACCTCGTTACCCCGACCGATATGTACGGCCCTGACTACTTCAAAAAGACCTACGGCGATTTCTTCCACGATGTTCCGATCTTCGGTGGTATGTGGGATTACCTGCTGATGGGCGAAGATGGCAAGCCGGACACCGTGCTGGAAATGAAAACCACCAAGCGGTCGGAGGACTGGGCAGACGATATTCCCGAATATTACGCTATGCAGGCTGCGCTCTACGCCTACCTGCTGGGTGTTGATCGGGTGCTGATGGTCTGTTCGTTCCTCGGTGACAACGACTACGCCAACCCTGACGCTTTCGTTCCGTCTGCGAAAAACACTATCGTCCGCGAGTTTTACCTGTCCGAGCGTTACCCCAACATGGAAGCTCTGGTCAAGGCTGCAACAAACTGGTGGAACATCCACGTCCTCAAAGGTGTGTCCCCGGAGTACGACGAGAAAGCAGACGCGGACATTCTGAAAGTTCTGCGCTCTCAGACCGTCACCCCGGACGATGATATGACCTCCATGCTGGCCGAGGCTGAGGCCCTGAAAGGCCAGATTGAAACCCGCAAGGCTGAAATGGCCCCGCTGGAAGCTCGGTACAAAGTACTGACCGATGCAATCAAGGATGATCTGATGGGCCGTTTCTCTGAGGGTGACAAGAGCGTATCTGCCGCAGGTCACGCCTACGAGTTCGTGGTTTCCCGTGCCAACACCACCAAATACGACAGCAAGGCCATGAAAGCCGACGGTGTCTATGATAAGTATGCCGTCACCGACAGTATTTTCAAGCTGTCCGTCAAGCCCAAAAAGGAGGCATCCTGATGTATATTCCCCCGTTCTGGTGTGGTGTGATTGCCACCATCCTGACCGAACTCATTCTCTCGGTTGTTCTGGCTTACTATGTAAACCGTAACGATAGCAAAAACAAATAATTTAGGAGGATTTCTACAATGGCACTGATTACTCTGAGCGCAAGTTCTGGCTTTACCCTTATCCCGGAGGGTACTCACATTTTCAAGGTTACGGGTGTCACCTACAAGAAGCTCTACGGCAAGATGGAGGTTTATCTGGAAACAAAGGAGGGCTTGAAGCACACCGAGCGGTACTCCCTGATGGACAAGAATGGTCAGGACAATCAGGGTGCCCTGAACGCTTTCAGCTACTTCGCCAAGTGTGCCCTGAACAACTTTGACGCGACGGACATTGACACCGACGATCTGATTGGCCGCTACATCGAGTGCGAAGTCACGCATGATGTACAGCCCAAGCAGAACGGCAAACCCGGCGAAACCATTACGTTCATCCGTCTGGGCAACAAGGCTCCGGCCTCTGGCTTTGAGGGCGAGGAAACCGAAGAACCCGCTGCGGAAGATACTGCTCCGGCCCCGGCTGAGGACAAGCCGAAGTACGACATTGACTCTCTGCTCGGCTAATATGAAGTAACCCGTCAGACCATCGGGGAGAACGCGGGTGACTCCCGCAACTCTCCGATGGTTTATTTTTATATTTTTTCAAAGAAACCATAGGAGAAGTGTTATAATATGAAATGTACCGATTTATCGAAAGCTGCTCTGCTGGAACAGGTTGCAGAAGAATGTACCGAACTGGGCCACGCTGCCCTCAAACTGGCCCGTAAGTACCGGAATGAAAACCCTACTCCGGTAACGGAAGAAGAAGCCTATGCCAATCTGAAAGAAGAATGGGCAGATATGCTGCTGTCTATGACCGTGCTTGACCACTACTACAACATGGATTGCAACGAGCTGAAAGGCATCATGGACAACAAATATGCTCGTTGGAACCAGCGTTTGGAGGATGCAGCACATGAAAACTGAAATCATCAAGATCAAGGGCGACTGGGAAGAAGTTGTGAACGACTGCCGCAGCACCGTCAACAAGCCGCCTCTGGGCCACGAGCCGTCCGACCAGTTCAAGGAGAGCCTGCTCATTTCTGAGCATTCTCCTATCCGGGATATTATCATCAAGTGGCGGTGGGCAGGTATTAAGAGCTGGATTGCTACCCACTGGGTACGGCATAAGTGGGAATGCTTTGTACGCACCCAGCGCAGCGACCGTACCGGCATCCCGCGTGATGATCTCCCGCAGGGCGCAGAAGTCGAGTTCACCGGCGAGGCCAATGTGCAGGCCCTTATCGACACCATGCGCAAGCGGCTGTGTTATCAGGCTGCACCGGAAACCCGACAGTATGCCGAAAGCCTCAAAGCCGAAATTCGGCAGCGTGACCCGCATATTGCAAAGGTGCTGGTGCCCAACTGCGTATACCGTGGCGGGTGCCCGGAACAGAAAAGTTGCCGCGAGTGGCACAACTTCCTTATCTGGGTCAACAGCCAGCACATTGATATTGTCCGCAACATGGAGTCGATCGCACTCCGGTACGATCTGTACCAGCAGTACCTTGAAGAAAGGAAGCAGCAGAAATGAAAGCCCATTATCTGACCTCAAAGGAGAAAGCGTTGGTGCAAAAGACTGCTGCCACCGCTGCCGCCCGCCTCCTTGCCAAGCAGCAGGAGGATATTGCCAAACGCGCACAGTATTGTGTACTGGTAGCCATGCTGGATGCAGGACTCAGCCCCCGGACGATCAATCGCGTTATTAAATGCCTCGGCCCAGTAAAAGAGCGGTACGGCTATTATAAGAAAGACGAATGTGCTGACTACGCTTTCTGCCACGCATTGCAGGAGCGCGGTATCAATGTGGAGCTGACAGAACATGAAAACGTATGATGCAATCCCCGCAGAACTCAAAGCCCTGCCGCAGTGGGTATGCAGCTGGGACACCTCGAAAATCCCGATGCGGGCATTTGAGCGCAAGGCTGCATCCAGCGTTGACCCTGCATCATGGGCAGACTTCGATACTGCGGTTGCCTCGGTGGAAGCCGGGTACTATGACCATATCGGTTTTGTCTTTGCCGACACCGGCATTGTGGGCATCGACATTGACTGCGGGTTCGAGGATGGCTTTCTCACTCCGCTATGCGCAGACATTATCCACGCCTGCCACTCGTACACAGAGCGTTCCAAGTCAGGCAGAGGAGTTCATATCTTGCTGAAAGGTGATCTTCCGTTTTACGGGAAGAATAACCGCGCAGGAGTGGAAATCTACCGCAGCCGCCGTTTCTTCGTGACCACAGGAAAGGCCCTACTGTATCGGGACATGATCGAAAACCAAGCCGGTATCGACTATGTGGTTGAGAAATATTTCTCCAACATCACCAGCGAGAAAGTGTCCAGTGGAAACAAACCGCTGCTCACCCGATACTATTCCCCGACGTACCGCAGACCGGAAAACGGCAGGATTTTTCTGCGACCGATCTATCCCGAAATTAAATCAGGCGGCAGAAACAACAGTCTCGCCAGTCTTGCAGGGCAGATGCACTCAACTGGATACCCGGCAGAAGCAATCTACAAAGAGCTGCTGTATGTCAATTCCACGGCCTGTAAGCCGCCTCTGCCGCCCCGCGACATTCAGTGCATCGTAGAAAGCATTACCAGATACAGGAGGTAACTCATGGAAGAATCTATTAAAAGAGGGGATGTGGTATGGGTCGATCTCCCCCCCTGTCCCAATTCTCATGTGCAGACAGGGGAACGACCGGCCATAGTGGTTCAGAACGATGTGGGAAACCTCCATTCTCCTACCACGATTGTTGTCCCGGTCACATCAGTTATTAAACGGCTGGATATGTCAACTCATGTCCTGTTTGAAGCCGATTTCCTGCCCCGGCAGAGTGTCGCGCTCTGTGAGCAGTTTATTACCGTCGATAAAGGCAGAATCTCGTCTGTGGCGGGACACCTGCCTAAATATATCATGCAGGCCGTTGATCTCGGCATCATTCGGTCTGTGCTTTCGTGAAAGGAGAACCATTTATGCAAGAACCCCAGTGCTATGAGGATTTGGCCGGACTATTCCAGCTCAAAGACGGTAAGTACCTCCTGAGTGAAGAACTCAGCGAGAAAATGTCCTATATCGTGAGTGTCCGGCCTGAAATCCCGAAGCCCAATGACCGCGACCCCTACACGCAGGACGAAATCGGTATGGCTACGCTATTTTCTGAGTGCTACAACACCGACACCCTGTACTGCACCGAGAGCAAGATGTGGTACACCTACAAGGACGGTGCTTGGCGCAAAGACGTTGGCAGCTGCCTCGTGTCTATGAAGATCAAGGAGTTTTACGCTCTGATGCGCTACTACTGTGCGGAGATCGACGATTACGATACCAGCAAGAAGTATATGCAGTTTATCTCCAAGATGGGCGACCGGCGTTTCCGTGACCGCATGATGAAAGATGCGGCAGACGCTATGAGCGTTTCTGCAACCCTGTTCGACAACCATCCGTATCTTATCAACTGCAAGAACGGTACGTTTGATCTGAAAGCCCGCAGGTTCCGGGAACATGATTATAAGGACTATCTAACCATGCAGACGAACCTCGACTTCACCTACGATCAGGATATGGACGTGACTTGTGAACGCTGGCTGCATTTCATCGACGAGGTAACGGAGGGCGACAAAGACAAGGCTGACTTCCTGCAAAGGGCACTGGGTTATTCTATGTTGGGCAGCGCACGAGAAGAATGTATGTTCATCCTCCACGGCAAGACCACCCGCAACGGTAAGAGTACCCTGCTGGATGCAGTCAATCACCTGCTGGGTGACTACTCTACACAGGCCCCGGTCGAACTGATCTGCAAGGCCGACCGTGCAAAGAGTACAGAGAACGCCTCCCCGGTGCTGGCCCGCCTGAAAGGTAAGCGCATGGTCACTATGTCGGAGAACGACGCAGGTAGCAAGCTGGATGAAGAAATCATCAAACAATATACCGGTGGCGAGGAGATCACCGCCCGCGAACTGTACCAAATGCCGATTACGTTTCTGCCGCAGTTTACTATGTGGCTGTCCTGTAACGACCTGCCTGCTGTCCATGACCGCAGCCTGTTTGCTTCCAAACGTCTGAAAGTGATCGAGTTCAACCGGCATTTCAGCGAGAACGAGCAGGACAAGACCTTGAAAGACTACTTCCGCACCCCGGAAGCAATGATGGGTGTTTTCTACTGGCTCTTGGAGGGTTATGCAAAGTACACCCGCGAGGGACTGGCTATGGCCGACCACCTGAAATCCGTGGTCAAGCAGTACGAAAAGGACAACGATCTGGTGGTGCAATTCCTCGAAGATCGGTGTGAGTTGCAGGAGGACGGCTGGACAAGCGCAAAGGCCCTGTACGACAACTACAAAATCTGGTGTACCCAGAACGGCTATTTCAAGTGCAGTGCGAAGAAATTCAACGCTGCTATCCGAGAACACGTCGAGTGGTATCAAGGAGAACATCCTGTTCGTGGCAAAAACGGGTATGACCAGATAGTGATTAAGCCGCTGTAAAGCAGCGCAGAAAGGATTGTTTATGGCAACCAAGCTCTCAGCACTGGGGCAAAACATCGAAACCTTTAAGCAGCTCATGGCCCCTTGCATCCCGCACATCATCACGCCGGAGATCATCGACCAATTACAGTGTATGGGCTTCTTTGAAGCCCCTGCTGCAATCCATCATCACGGTGCATTCACTGGTGGGCTGTTCCGTCATTCCGCTGCGGTTATGAATATGCTGCTGGTCTATACTGAGCAGCTGGAACTCGACTGGGGCAGAAAGGAAAGTCCCTATATCGTGGGTATGTTCCACGACCTGTGCAAGACGGACGATTACGTTCCGGTAGCTAGTAGCCAAATTCTCGGAGAAACCGAGTGGGGCTATAACGATAAACGCCTGCTCACTGGCCACGGTGACAAGTCCGTTATCATGTTGCAGCAGCTCTTGAAAGGAAATGTCACCATGCAGGAAGCTATGTGCATCCGCTGGCACATGGGAGCCTTTGACAGCAAGGAGAACCGGAACGCCTACGGCAATGCTGTTGCCTGCGACCAGAACATCCTCTATACCCATACCGCTGATATGTACGCTTCTCGCGTACTGGATATTTAAGCAGAAAGGAACAACTATGACAGAAAACGAAAAGATCAGGCAGCACGAAGCAATCTGCGCTGAACTGACAGCTCTGTATAAAAAGAAGAACCGGGACTACGGCGACGCTTTCCATACTTCGTTTCTTGAAGAGGGTATGGCAATGCCTCGTATCAGGCTTGGCGACAAGTTCAACCGTTTCAAGAACCTTACTCGCTCTGGTCTGCGGCAGGTTGTTGATGAAAGCATTCGGGACACCCTGATTGATCTGGCAAACTACGCAATCCTCACCGTAATGGAAATCGACAACGCCAAACCGCAGCCTGCGCTTCATCCAAACCCGCCGATCTTCCCTGCGGCCAACCCTTTAGGAAACACCGGCACCGTACTTGTCAGGGAGGTAAACGAACATGAATAAATGGAAAAATCATTTATTCGGTTTCTTTGCCGCCTGCATTACGCTGGCCTGCCTGCTCTCGGTTGTTGGCTTCGGTTCTGTTGAAGCCTCTGCTACCCAGAACGGAAAGCCGATGTACAGAGTGACGGTTTATGAACTGAGGCAGGGCAGCTACGGTTCGCGCAGTAGCAAGTGTACCATTTATGTGTCCTCACTATCTGAGCTTGTGCCAGAAGATGAAACCGCCAAAGCCTACGGCCTGCTGAGAATCAACGCGGGTTACGCAATCTTTTACGTTGACCCGTCCAATGTAGAAATCTGTTATCAGTGAAAGGAGTTCAAACTATGAAACCTATTATCAGCCCTTGGCTCATTTACTTTCTGTCCGTTCTGGATGGTATCAACTTAGTTTGCGGCGGCATCTTTATCCTCGGTCTAATCGGTATCCCCGCAGCTCTGTTTATCATCTACTGTATGAATGATGACTACCGGGGAGGGGAAAAGAACACCGTCCAGAAAGCCTTTTCCGGTATGAAACCTTATATTATTGCATACGCAATCTTTGTAGCAGTTGCCTGCTTTATTCCCAGCAAAACCACTGTGTACCAGATGATCGTTGCAAAAGAGCTGACCCCCAATAACATTTCGACCATCACGCAGGCCGCAGGCGATACCGCAGAAGATATAGCGGACTATGTTGTTGACATTATCAACCGTGTTTCGGAGGCAGTGAAAGACAATGCGTAAAGAACCTGAATACCACATTGGCTGTGGCCTATTCGGTAAGATTTATGCCGGCGCTTTGACTCCTCCCGATAAAAACGGTATGCAGAAGTGGCGGCACAAGTCAGAAGTTACAGAAGAAGCCATTTTCGCGGTTATGCAACTGTTCAAAACCGAAATGCAGATGCTCCGTAAAACCACCGGCAGTTCCTCTTATAAGTTTCCCAACGGCATGACCCTGACGGTCAACTTCAAACTTGAAAAGGAGCCGCCCCAGAAAGGAGGCGCAGAAGATGGCGAAGAAAGCAGAACAGAGCGAGTACCCCAGCAAGAGTAATTCCCGGTATATCGAGTTTATGATGGCGATTATGCCGACGAAGCCACTTGACCCCAACGACGTGCCGGAAATGCGTCGTCGCTTCCTCAACTATCTGGAACAGTGCAAGATTTTTGATATGAAAGTCGGCAATATGAACGCCTATGTTGCTATCGGCATTGACCGCAGAACGGCTTTTGACTGGGTGAACAACCGGCAGACGTTCAAGCCAGAAAGGGCCGAGTTCATCCGGCAGGTGCAGGATATGTGCGGAGGCTACCGGGAAGCCATGATGCAGGACGGGAAACTTAACCCTGTTACTGGTATCTTCTGGCAGAAGAACTTTGATGGGTTCAAAGATCAGCAGGAAATTATCACAACCCAGCAGTCCGTTTTGGGAGAACTACCTGATATGACCAAGTTGCAGCAGCGGTATCTTGACAATGCTCATTGCACAGAGCTGGAACTTCCAGAAAAGGCCCAGAAAGAGCCTGCAAAGAAATCCAGAAAATCAGAAAAGGCCCAGAAAGGGTAATTTGAAAACCTGAAATTCCAGAAAGGGCCAGAAAGAGAAAATCCGATTTTTGAAAAAGGCCCAGAAAGGGGTTTCAATCCCAAATTTTTTCGCGGCCGATCTGAAACAAACAACCTCGTTGGAGCAATCCAGCGGGGTTGTTTTCGTTTTCCCCTCTGGCCCTGCCTGCCGCTGTGCGCCCTCTGTGCTGCCCTCTGGCCCTGCCTGC
>NZ_JAFREF010000002.1:224766-411312 GCF_017377665.1 Faecalibacterium sp. Marseille-P9590 | reverse complement strand
GCTGTGCGCCCTCTGTGCTGCCCTCTGGCCCTGCCTGCCGCTGTGCGCCCTCTGCAAGCGTTGACCCCTTGCAGGGTCAACCGGTGCCGATCTGGAAGCAAAATAAAAAGCCCTACCCAAAAAGGGCAGAGCCTCAAAAGCGGAACCAACCGCGCCGCGCGGGGCGTTTCTGGTTCTTCCAATATTCAATTAACGTGTCTATTTGTCGATCTGAAATAAAAGCGGCCTGCAATCGCATTTCACCAGCCAGAGGGGTTTTCAATATGCAATCGCCGCGCCCCGTCAACCGTTCCGCGTTTTTGTGTCCTAAAATAATAACAGATTCTCGAACACTCGAAACCGTCAACGCAATTTTAACAGGAATGTTTGCACTAATTAAACCGGTTATAACAGAGCTGCGCGGGGTTTGGGTTGCAATAATAAGGTGATACCCTGCCGCGCGGCCTTTTTGGGCTATTCTGATTATACATTCTTCAACCTGTTTTTTGATTTTGCCAGCGGTCAACATTAAATCCGCTAATTCGTCGATGAATATATAAACCTGCTGCCCCGTGTATGTTTTCAAACCCGCGCTTTTCATCCTGCTATAACGATCTTCCATATTTGCGCAGAGCTTTTGTAGAGCGGTCAACGCGGCCCCGGTACTTGTTACCATATCACCGGGGTAGACGTGCGGCAGGTCTGCAAAACGGGAAAATTCAACTTGCTTCGGGTCAATGAACACAAGCCGCGCCGCGTCCGGTGTATTCTTCAAAAGCAAACTACAAATAATAGTATTTATCAAAACGCTTTTGCCTGCACCGGTCTGGCCTGCTATTAAAACGTGGGGCGCGTGGTCAATGTTTAGGGCAGTCACACAACCGGCCCCGCCTGCACCTATCAGGGCCGCGCCGGGGCTTGAAGTTGCCCACGCTCTACTATTGACACAATCCCCAAAATATACCGCGCTGCGCTGCCTGCGCTGCACCTCTAAAATAAAAGCCCCTGCCGGGGCCGGTTCCGATCTGCGCACAACTGCCCCCGCCCACGTTTCAAGGGCTGGAAGCAAGCGCGGCAGACGGGATAATTTATAAAAATCGCAAACATGGAACGTGTACCGGTCAACCTGTGCGCCGGGGCGGTTGGTTGTACAGGTGCAGGGCAGGCCGCCCCGCGTCAAAAAATCTGCTATATCTGCCCCGCTATGCTCTGTATATGTATAGGTGCCGCCCTGCACAGCGGGAAACAATGCAACCGGGGGCAGTTGCCAAACCTGTTTATTTTTCATCTGTGTACCTCTGCAATAAAGGAAACAACCGCCCCGGCAGCAAGCATATAAAAGAACGGGGCCGCGCACTGTGCATGGTACAGGGGCCAGCCTGCAAGCGTCAAAAGATAAACCATGATTAAACCCCCTTGACGTAAAACGCGGTATATTTGCCGGTTTCGCAGTCTGCACAGTTATAAAATTCAAAAGCATTCACGCGATTTTCAAACGGTTCCGGGTCTGCCGGGTCAAGCTGCACCCTGCATTCCGGATTCCACGGGGCACCGGGGCGCATATTGACCGCGCAAAAATAAACGATCTGGCCAGCGTTGTATAATTTCCGCGCTGCTGCCTTGCTAATACGGGAAAAGCCTGCAATTTCAAATTTACGCATATTCTTTTACCCCCTGTTATACTGTGCCCACGTTGGCGTTCTGCGCACGTCGTCCCGCATTTCCTGCACAGCCTTTTTAATAGCGTCCCGCGTTTCTGCCTCTGTACTGTACCCTGTACACCAACCGGGGAAAACTTCAACCGCTTTTGCGTCCCGGCACAGCTCTAACAGGCACTTTTTAACCTGTGTAATTTCCTTTTGCGCGTCCTGCTTTTCTTGATACCAGTCAAAAGCGACGGGAAAATTATTTTCAATTTCAATATAAAACCCGTCATAATAACCGGGTTTGGCAACAACATGTAAATAAACAAACCCGTATTTATCAATAATTGCGTCTGCACGATCGTGCCTATAATTTTGTTCTAATTCATTATAAACTTGATTCACGTTTAATCCTAACGTGATATAATCGCCGGTTCCATAATTCACGGCACCCATAAAATAAACCCCCTCAAATATCCATGAACACGTTCACAGTAACGGCACCGGCCATTTTATAAAGCTGGTTCTGTGCCCAAACCCGCGCCGCGTCGTAACTGGCAAACTCTGCGCGCTCTGTTTTCACGCGCTCTAATTCGTCAAAAATGTTTTTGCGATAAAACACGATTTTATAAAACATTGCTATACCTCTTTATATCCATCCCGCAGGCAGGCCGCGCGGATTGTATCAAGATCAACCCGGCGAACTTCTGGCATATCTTTTGAAATCCACGTTTTACAAACCCGTGTAAAAGTTTTTGCAGCCGTATCAATCCCCAAATAATTACAATTACCGTTATTATTCCGTTTGGTGCGAAATTCCAACGTCATAAAACAAACCCCCGTTTTAATCAAATTCCGGCATAGCTAAAATAATACGCTTGCAGCGGTCAACGCTAATTCTGTATGGCTTGCGCCGGGTTTCGTTGTCCTGCACGATCTGGCTATATACCATTAAAGGAAGTTCAAAAAGGCCGGCACATTTCGGATAAAGTTTAACCGCCTGATTTCTAACTTCCATTTCAATTTCTTCCTTGCGTGTCAATATGTACACCCCTTTTTTATTCAAACCAGTGCAATAAATTCAAGTCGGTGCCGGGTTTATCAATTTCCCGGATAGAGGGATAAAGGCCGTAATTGTCCATCATAACCCCGTACACATTTAACCGCGCCTGCAATTTCTTTTTGCGTTCTTCAAGCTGTTTCATCTGCTTTACAAGCCACGGTTTGCCGCTGTATCTGCAATCGTTGTCCCGTTCCCACGCTGCCGCGTCTGCCAGTGCATAACGCTGGCAAGAGTCCAGCAGCTTGAAAGCTGCATTATAGGCCGCTTCTGTGACTCTGCCGGGGCCGGTCAACCGCTCTGCAAGATCGTATGCAGACACGGAACGATGAAACCACGTTTCAGCTCTGCGGCCCTTGCAGGTGTACGGGTTATATGCAGGCCGTTCCATATATTCCACGTTTTCGGGTTCTGCGGGGGCCTCTGTGCCTGCCTGCTGCAATTCTGCCGCGATTGCTTCCACGCTCTGTGCCGTGTCGCTGTGCAGTTTAATGAGCTGTGCCAGACGTGCCAACCGCACCGGCCCAAACCCGCGCTTGTTGTCCCGATCTACATTGTGCAGCATGGTTGAATAGTTGGCGCTGTCCATTGCAGTGCAATAGTTGTTTGCAATGCACAGGGCTTGCACCTTTTCAGCGGTCAAATTCAATTTGTGTTTCATGGTGTATACCTCTTTTCTGTAAACGTTTCGTTTACAGTTACTATTATATTGACTTTTCAATATTTTGTCAATATGTTTTTCAATATTTTCAATATAAATCGGTTTGGGGTGTGTTTGGTGTGTCATTTCAGCAAAATGCAAGGATTTTTCTATATAGGGGCCTATATAGGGAATTTCCTGCAAAATACGAAAATAACACACCTAACACACCCCGGCAGGGTTGAACCTACCACGCATACCGACTATTTATAAAAGACGTTCAAGCCTTTTCCGGCCCGATCTGCTGCCCCTCTGTGAGGTCTGGCCCCCGGCACCGGTACGGCCTGCCCTGCCTGCCGCGCTTGCTTCCAGCCTGCCGGGTTCCGGGTTTGCAGTGCTTCCAGTCTGTGCCGATCTGCCGCCCCTCTGCCGCCTACCCTCTGCCCTGCTGTGCAACTATAATGCAGGTGCGGCAGGTTGGAAGCTATGTAAATAACGTATCATCGTAAATTATCGTTTCCTATAATATATGTTATACGAAACGCCGTCAAAACGGGCCTGATCTGCTGCCGGTTTGGGGCTGGTTTGACTGGAAGCAAGGCACCGGGGGCGGGGGAAAAGGGCCGGGGGTATCGAGGGCCGGGGTAAGCCTCCAAAATATCCACAAAAATAAAAAAAAGTCCCTATTAACATCCTCGTTAATTTGTGATATACTATACATGAGGTGCTACTATGACACACAAAGACGCTATCCTGTCTATCCTCCGGGATGCAGGAGTAACCAAAGCAGAGCTGGCCCGCAGGTGTCAATATCCAAGCGGAACACCGGCCATAGACCCGCGATTGCGCAGCGATCTCAAGCTATCTACCCTGCGGCATCTGGTAGAAGCATTGGGCTATGAAGTGGCCCTGATACCCCAGCAGCCCGGACAGCCGGTGTATGTGCTGGACGAGGATGTACCAGTGGAGCAGAGGTGCGGCAACAATCCGGGTGGCAAACGAGGTGCGCGAAAAAACCGCGCAAAAACAAAAAAGGCCCAGAGCTGGACAAGCGAGGAACTGTTTAAGAAGTTCGGTATGGAGGAAGTGTAATGGAGCTGATTGCGGCATTGTTCATGTGGTTGTTTGCGGATATGATGAAATATCTCGGCAAAGTTTTTATCTGGTCAATGAAAGCGATGTGGTACTTGTTTACATGGCCGTTTTACCTGCTCGGCTGGTTTTTGAAAAATAAAACCAGTGCTTCCGTTGAGTTTTATAATCTTAACGGAAAGAAAATAAAAGATATGAACGGTTTGGAGTACGAACACGCTGCTGCTAAATGGCTTGTTACGCAAGGTTATCATTCTGTCGCCGTTACCCCGGCTTCTAATGACTTTGGTGCAGACATTACCGCCAAAGATAAAAACGGGCAAGTTTGGGTATTCCAGTGTAAACACTATTCAGCCGTGCTTGATAACACACCAATTCAAGAAGTTGTGGCATCAAAGGCCCATTACGGTGCCGTTTATGCGGGTGTTATTGCTAATTCTAGTTTTACCAAAGCGGCGCAGCAGTTGGCCGCAGAGAATAATGTCAAACTGATTACGTTGAAATAAAATAAGCCCCGGCAAAGGCCGGGGACAGTCTAAAGAGGCTGAGAGCTATATGCTCCCGGCCTCTTTTGTTTTTGGAGGAAAAGATGGACTATCAGACTTTGAGTGCAAATATTCTTATTTCGATTGACCGAAGCCCGCACGATTTCCCGGCGTATGACGATCTCTTTGCCTTGATTCGTGCATGGGCCACGGAAGATTTTGCGCTTGCGCATGAGGTAAACCACAAGATGTTGCGTCCTCGCGTTTACAAGGCCCTGCACTGGTGCGCAGAGCGGAAGCGGATGGACTTGGCAGAGAAGTTCGATCGGCTGCTTTATCGGTCGCTGGTGTTTGGTGCCCCGCATTTCTTCGATGATTATTTGCAGGCTATTGAGTACGGAAAGCCTCTCAGCAAGCGTTTCTATGAGCCGCGCCGTCGATACCTGAAACCTATGGTACAGGGGTATCAAGATGTTCTGGATGGTAAATTGAAGCTCCTGACGATCTCCATGCCGAAACGTGCAGGCAAAAGTCAGACTGGCATCAATTTCGTAAATATGATCTCCGGCAAATACCCTGACCGCTCTACTCTGATGGAGGGCACCGGTGATGATCTTATCAAGAGCTTCTACAAGGGCTGTTTGGAGTATCTGGACAAGGATAGTGAGTACCACTATTATGATATTTTCCCGGAGGCCAAGCTCGTAAGTACCAGTGCAGACTTGAAAACCATCAACCTGAAATCCGAGAAGCGATTCCCGACCGTCATGTGCCGTTCCATCGACGCACGGCAGGTTGGCTTGTCTGAGGCTACCAACCTGCTCTATTTGGACGACTGCGTGGAGGGCCGTACTGAGGCCAAGAACCGTGTCCTGCTGGATAATAAGTGGGAGGTCATTTCTGGCGATATTCTGGGCCGTGCCATTGAGGGTACGCCCATTGTGGCAACCGGCACCCGCTATTCCCTGTATGACCCTATCGGTCATTTGCAGGAGGAAGCCCGGAAGCACAACTGGACATGGCGGGCCGTCGAGATTCCGGCTCTCGATCTGGAAACGGACAAGAGCAATTACGAGTACGAGCGCGAGGGCAAAAAGGTTTTTACCACTGAGTATTTCCGGGAACAGCGCGAAATGCTGAACCCTGAGCAGTGGGAATCTGAGTTCCAGCAGCAGCCTATCGAGGCCAAGGGCCTCCTGTTTGCAGCTGATACCCTAAATTATTTCTATGAACTGCCGGTAGATCGTAACCCTGATACCATTATTGGTGTAGCCGACCCCGCCGAAAACGGCAGCGACTTTACCGCGCTGGTGGTGGCCTATATCTATGGTAGCGACGTGTATATTGTTGATCTGGTGTTCAACGATGCTCCCCCAGAAGTGACCAAGCCGCAGTGCGCAAAGGTGCTGGTGACGAATAAGGCCGCAGATGCAACCTTTGAGTCCAATAACGCAGGCACCTACTATGCACGGGATGTGGAGCAGCTGGTAAAGAATATGGGCTATTTGTGTAGTGTGCGTACCAAGCGTACTACCACCAACAAACAGGCTCGTATTGAGTTTGCCTCGGATAACATCAAGAAGCACTTTTACTTCCGTGCGCCGAGTACCTATAAGCGGTCGAGTGAATATGGTATTTTTATGCGGCAGCTTACCACCTATGTACGCAGCGGCAAGGTGCCTCACGATGATGCACCGGACGTTCTTTCCCTGCTGGAAAACAGTATTCGTTTGCTGATCGGTGGCACCGTCGAGGTGTTCAAACGGCCTTTTTGATTTTCTTTTATTCTCCTATGGTTATTTTCGCAAAAAGTATTGAACAAGCCATAGGAGAGTGGTATAATATAGGTAGATTTTCGAGGAAAGGAGCTAGTTTGCGTTGTATTTTACGGAGTACGCTGTGGGTATCGGACACGGTAGACGAGTTATTAAAACGGATGTTGACGAGATCACAGCCGACAATGTTCTTTCGGTTCTGTCCAAGGCATTGACCACTCATTACCTGAACAAAACTGACATGGAATATCTCTATGCAGAGTACAAAGGCAAACAGGCTATCTTGAACCGAGTCAAGGAAGTTCGACCTGAAATCTGCAACAAGATTGTGGAAAACCGCTATGCTGAAATTGTGGATTTCAAAGTCGGCTACCTTGTGGGTGAGCCGCTGCAATATGTGGCCCGTCTGCATGGAAACGGTGATGAAAAAGTCCTGAAAGAAGTCGAGCGTCTGAACGATTTTATGGTGGACTGTGATAAGGACAGCGAGGACACCGATCTGGCAGAGTGGTTCCATGAAGTTGGAACTGCTTACCGCATGGTTCTTCCCGTTCCTCACGAAGTCGAGGACGCAGAGGCACCGTTTGAGATTTACACTCTCGACCCGCGATACGCATTTGTGATCTACTACTCCGGTTTGGGTAACAAGCCGATGATGGGTGTCAAGTACGTTGTGCGGGAAGATGGTGTGACCGTGTATAGTTGTTACACGGTCGATCAGTATTTTGAGATTGCGGACTATGCACTGGTGAAGCACGAGTATCACAATTTGGGCGGTATCCCGATTGTTGAGTACCCGATGAATCGAGCGCGAGTAGGTGCTGCGGAAATGGTGCTTCCCCTGCTGGACGCAATCAATCTGGTGGATTCTAACCGTATCGACGGCGTGGAGCAGTTTGTTCAGGCTTTGCTTCTGTTTCATAACGTCGATATTTCAAACGAAGATTACGATAAATTCCGCGAGGAGGGCGCGATCAAGTTCAAGGACGCAGATACGAACTTGAAAGCGGAGGTGAATTACATCACCAACGAGCTGCGGCAAGCCGAAACGCAGGTTTTGGTCGATCATTTATACGAGGTAGTGCTTACCATTTGTGGTATGCCTAACCGCAATGGCGGTACTTCTACCTCGGATACTGGTTCTGCCGTTATCATGCGTGATGGCTGGTCTGCGGCTGAGGCTCGTGCCAAGAGTTCCGAGCGGATGTTCCGTAAGCCGGAAAAGGCATTTCTCCGTGTGGTGCTGAATATTTGTAATACCTTGTCCGGCATGAATTTGAAGTTGTCGGATATTGGCATTCGTTTCACGCGCCGTAATTATGAAAACATTCTGCAAAAGTCGCAGGTTTTGACCACGATGCTTGCAAACCCGAAAATTGCCCCTCGGTTGGCATTTGTCCACTGCGGTATGTTCGCTGCACCGGATGAAGCTTACCGCGAAAGCGTAAAATATGCCGAGGAACAGGAAGCCAAGGCGCAGGCTTTGGCCGAAAAGGAGGCTCAAAACAATGTCGTATCAGCTGACACAGGAGCAGCAGGACACGATCAGTCGGATTCTGGCACACGGCAATCAGGCCGAGGTGAAGATCGAACACAGTCAGATCGTGGTAGTGGAAATCCGCAGGAAGTTAAGAAGTAAATCCGCGTAACAAAGGTTCGCGGCAGTCCAAAGGGACTATGAGCTATACAGGCTCGTAGTCCCTTTTTCTTTTTGCTATGGAAGAAATTATTAAACAATATCTGGTAGGTTTCGATGAAATTAACCAGATGATTTCCACCAGTTACCAGCTGGCTGTGACCGAGCTTGACGATGTTCAAGATCAGGTTGCACAGATTATCGACGATTTACTGTCTATGCTCATTCTGGCTTACAATGCTGGGATGGACGCTACGGCGCAAAATCTCGCTGCTGACCTTTCGGTAGACTTGGATGCGCTGGAAGATGCTCTGTATACGTCGATTGACGGAAAGACGTTTGAACAGCGGGTGCAGGAATATGTTCTTGCGCAGGATATGGCCGGTCTTTCGGTGGTGGCCGCTTCTGAATATCACCGACTGTACAATGCGGGTGCCTATGATGGTGCCCAGCAGTTTGTCCGAACTCAGGGTTTGGGCATCACAAAGCGGTGGGTTACGGTCAGGGATGATAGAGTCCGCGAAACCCACCGATATTTGGAGGGTATGAGCGTAGACGTTGACGAGGAGTTTTACACATCGGACGGCGATCACGCTCCTTATCCCGGTGCATTCCGAAAGGCTAAAAACAACGTGGGTTGTCGGTGCATCGTGATTTATGACCCGGAAGAAGCATAAGCCTCTCACGAGGTTTATATACGGCGGTAGGGAAATCGCCTTATAAAAGTCGCAAATGTCAGACAAGACACAAAAACAGAAAATAATGCGCTAGGGAAAGCGCACTAGAAATATCGCAGGAGGTCTTATATGAGTTTTATGAGTGATCTGCTGGGCGACGCTTACAAGCCCGGTATGAGCGAGGACGAGATTTCTGCTGCGCTGGAAGCTCGTAAGGTTGTCAGTGGCGATGCACTGGACAAAGCCAAAGCTGACCTGTCCCGTGCCAATTCTCAGGCAGCGGACTACAAGAAGCAGCTGCGGGCCAAGCAGAGCGACGAGGAAGCCGCAGAGCAGGCCCGTAAGGACGAAATGGAGCGTCTTACCCAGTCCAATAAGGAACTGACCGACCGGCTGTTCAAGACTGAGAAAGCGGCTGAACTTCGTGCTATGGGCTATGATACCAAGCTGGCCGACTCTACTGCGGAAGCCATGCTTAAAGGTGACATGACTACCGTTCTTACCAATCAGAAAACCTTTATCGAGGCTCACGATAAGACCGTGAAAGCGGGCAATCTGCGTGGTACTCCCCGTCCGGCTGCTGGCGCAGGCAGCGGCGACGCTGATTACGCCAAGAAGATTGCTGAGGCGCAGGCTAACGGCGACTATGCTGCCGAAGCCTATTACACTCGCCTTTCTCAGCAGCAGGCTACCGCCGCTGAGAACTAAGGCAATAGAAAATCCAAAGTAAAGGAGAGAAACGAAAATGGCTGATACTATTGCTACTAATGCAATTCTCAACTATTCCGGCACCCTTTTCAACAAGGGCAACACCCGTACTCCGCTGAGTTCCATTATCGGCGGCAAGGCCAAGACTACCAATCATGTGGAGTTTGTTACCGGTCAGGAGTACAACACCGGCACCACTGCGGAGCAGCCTGCAATCAGCGAGGAAGCCTCCCTGACTGCACCGGAAGCCTCCGTGGTGACTCGTGAACAGAAAACCAATGTGACCCAGATTTTCATGGAAAAGGTTGGTATTTCTTACGCGAAGCAGTCCAACATGGGCACTCTGGCAGGTCTGAACGTGGCATCTCAGACTGCTAACCCCATCAACGAGCTGGACTTCCAGACCGGTGCCAAAATTCAGAAAGTAAAGAACGACATCGAGTACACGTTTATCAATGGTACGTTCCACAAGGCAGCTAAGACCTCTGAGGCTAACAAAACTCGTGGCCTGATTGAGGCTATTACCTCTAATGTTCTGGCTATGGACAGCAAGCCTCTGGGTCTGTGGTCTGTGGCAGAGGCCATGAAGTCCGTCCACGAGGGTAACGCTCCTACCGACAGCCTGTGTCTGTGGGTTGACCCCGTGACTATGTACCAGCTGAACGCGGATGCTGTGCAGAATGATCTTACCGTCATTCCCAACGCCCGCGACGTGAACGGTATCAAGCTGTCCAAGCTGATTACTCCGCTGGGCGAGGTTTATATCTATCTGGGTATGTACCTGCCTGCTGGTACGGCACTGCTGCTCGATCTGGCTGTTATCGCTCCCGTTGTGCAGCCGGTTCCCGGTAAGGGCAACTTCTTCCTCGAACCTCTGGCTAAGACCGGTGCAGGTGAGAACTTCCAGCTGTTCGGTCAGATCGGCCTCGATCATGGCCCGGAGTGGTATCATGCCAAGTTCACCGGCATTTCTACCACCTTTGAGGCTCCCAAGTACACTAAGTCCGTGTACGTTGCAGGTGGCAGTGTGACCACCAAGGCAGGCACCTAAAGAAAGGAGGGTGACAGCGTATGACTACTGAGGAAATGACTACCATGCTTACCGGCATGACAGAGGAAACCAACGCGGCTACGCTGTCCACCTATCTTTTGCTGGCGAAGCAGGCAGTTTTACTCCGACTTTATCCGTACAAGGATAGCTCGGAGGGTGAAGTTCCCGCGAAGTATCACGGGGTACAAGTTGAGATTGCTGCTTTCATGCTGAATAAGCGTGGTGCTGAGGGTGAAAAAGCCCATTCAGAAAACGGTATTACCCGCTCCTATGAGAGTGGGGATATACCTGATTCTCTGCTCCGGCGCATTGTCCCGATGGCGGGGGTGTTTTGATGCGTTGCATGAACCGAAATAAAGTCACCATATTTTACTGTCTTTATGAAAAAGACATTCCGCTGCGAGATACAGACGGAAATTTGACCGGTGAGAAATATTCCGGTTACGGAAAGCCGATTGCTCTCCGTTGCAACGTGTCCCCTGCCAAGGGTAACGCGCAGGTGGAGCAGTTTGGTAATCTGGATTCCTATGACAAGGTTATCGTCACCGAGGATGTGAATTGTCCGATTGACGAAAGCAGCGTCTTGTTTGTGGATAAACCGGTAGAATGCACAGAGGACGGCCCAGTGTATGACTACAAGGTTGATCGTGTAGCGAAGTCGAAAAATTCCATTTCCTATGCGATTTCTAAGGTGAAAGTATCGTGAGTTCTTTTAAGAAAATCTCGGTTCCTCTTACTGCCGCTGGCATCACGGCAATGTGCGCAGAAATCGAGAGGTATCAAAAATGGCTCACCGAGCGCATACCGATTTTTGTCAAGGAATTGGCAGAGGTCGGCGTAGAGGTCGCAGACCTCAAATTTCACTACGCTGTCTACGATGGCGAAAATGACGTGGCCGTTACGTTGGATGATCGTGACCCTTTCTGCAAGGCTGTGGTTGCTGTTGGTAAGTCTGTTTTGTTTATCGAGTTTGGTACAGGTGTGCAAACGTGGCCTGATAACCACCCGGAAGCAGGCAAGCTCGGCATGGAGCGCGGCTCTTATGGAAAGGGCAATGGTCAGCACAAAGCATGGGTCTATAAGGGTGAACCCGGAAGCATGGGACTCCCGCTTGGTTCCGATAAAGTCCTGACCTACGGCAATCCTGCTAATATGTCGATGTATCAGGCAAAGCAGGCATTGTGTGAACAATTTGAGAGCATTGCGCGGAGGGTTTTCAAATATGATTGACCCGGAAAATGAGGTCTATACGAGGGTAGCCAATGCGCTGGCAGTGGATTATCCGAAAGCCGATATTTCCGGCACATATCAGGAGTCCCCGGCTGCATTCCCTCATGTTTTTTGCGAAATGAGCGATAACTCGCTGACTCCCGGTTGTCAGACTTCTTCTGATGGAGAGGATTGTGTGGATGTGATGTTCACATTTAACATCTACTCCAACAAAAAGGTCGGCCCGAAGTCCGAGGCTAAGAAAATCGCCTCCATTATCGCAGA
Organism: Faecalibacterium sp. Marseille-P9590; assembly: GCF_017377665.1. Lineage (NCBI taxonomy): Bacteria > Bacillati > Bacillota > Clostridia > Eubacteriales > Oscillospiraceae > Faecalibacterium > Faecalibacterium sp. Marseille-P9590. The sequence goes on along the minus strand of NZ_JAFREF010000002.1, from coordinate 399,072 downwards.
CGTTATGCACTCCATGAATTTCAGACGGACTACGCAGTTGCCCGTTCCGAACATGAAAGATGCAAAGATTTACCGTATCTGCGCTCAATACGTTGGGCGCACCGATGGAGAAAAATTTTACAGGAGGTAAGAGATTATGGCTGCAAGCAATGTGGAAACCAACAGCTCCAAGACGTACCTGATGTACAAGACCGAAGCTGATAAGGAAACCTACAACAAGCTGATCGACATTACGGACTTCCCTGATCTGGGTAGTGACCCCGAAGCTCTGGAAGTTACCACCCTGTCCGATCTTCAGCAGCGTTTCATTGCTGGTATTAAGGCATCCGGCGCACTGGCGTTCAATGCCAACTACAAGCATGATGACTACAAGAAGCTGGCCGACTTGGAGGGCAAGACTACGAGCTTTGCTGTCTGGTTCGGCGGTTCTACCACTGCTGGTGTCACCACCCCGACTGGCGACGATGGCAAGTTCAGTTTCGACGGCCAGCTGACGGTTCGTGTGTCTGGCGCAGGCACCAACGAGGTTCGCAAGATGGCTATTTCCGTCATGCCCAGTACCGAGATCGCATTTGCCTGATATTCAGGCTCACGTTTAAGACTTGCCGTTTCCGGCAACGCGAAAGGAGATTTTTGCAATGGCAAAGGAACTGAATTTCACCTATGAGGGTAAGGACTATACTCTCGGTTTTTCCAAGAATACCATCCGTCAGATGGAGAGCAATGGTTTCGTGGCAAACGAGATCAACGATAAGCCTGCGACGGTTCTGCCTGATCTGTTTGCAGGTGCGTTCCTGCTGCATCACCGGTTTGTGAAGCCGGAGGTTATCGAGGCCATTTACGCCAAGCTGCCCGACAAGGACAAGCTGGTTAAGGCTCTGGGCGAAATGTTCAGTGAACCCATCGAAAACCTGATGGCCGAGCCGGAGAACCCCAAGGAAAACGTCAGCTGGACAACGAACTGGTAACGGATTCATTGTCCGATAGTGAGGGAGGCGGCGCGGATTCAAGCCGCCCGCCTCTTTTTCGTTACACTGATAAATTCGAGGAATTGTGCCCTTATTACATGGCTCTCGGCATGACCTACGATGAATACTGGAACGGCGACAATGAGCTGCCAAAGTATTATCGCAAGAAGTACCGGATTGAGGCTGAGTTGCGGGCGCAGGATATGTGGATGCAGGGTGCATACTTCTACGATAGTATGCTCCGCGCTGCACCTCTGTATGACTTTATGAACAAAAAGCGGGAACCGATTCCTTATCCCGATCATCCCTATCCGGCGACACGGGAGCAGCAGGAACGGTACGCTATGCTGGAACAGCAGAAGAAGTACAGAGCAAATATCGAATTTATGAAAGCGCAGGCGGTTGAATTTAACCGCCAGTTCCGTGAAAAGAAAGAGGAATAACATCGTTGATATATGAGAAAGGAGGTGTAAAGAATGGTAGATAATGACGTGTCGATGGGCGGTCTTGAATTTGAAATCAAGACCAATGCCGACGATGTGAGCAAAGACTTTTCCCGGCTGGCAACGGCACTGGAAAAGCTGCGGAAGATCACCAGTGGAAGCGGGTTGAACCTCAGCCCGATTGCCAAGGAATTGGATGGTTTCAGCGCAGCCTTGAAGCCTCTGAAATCGGAGGATGTAAAGGCCCTGTCCGATGCAGCAAAGGCTATGAATACCTTTTCCAAGCGGGCAGGTAATCTCAAACTCTCCGGCGTGAGCAAGGAGATTCGGGATTTTGTGCAGTCCACCTCCGGCCTGAAAGAAGCTAGTGCGAGTTTGTCTGCGGCAGGTGCCGCGCTCAAAACGCTTCCGGGTTCCATTAAGCGGTTCGGTGATGCAGTCGATGGGTTGACTCCCGATCGGCTGAACAATCTGACGCTGGCTGGACGGCGACTGAATAATTTTCAGGAGCAGGCCAACCGTTTCAATATTTATCCGGCAGTGTGGCAACTGAATGATTTCAACAATGCGTTGGGTTCTGCGTTTGAAACTATGCAGCGGTTACAGAGTTACCGTGATATGAGCCAGAGCTGGTTCAGTTCGGTTGCCAATGCTCCTATCGGGATTCCGCAGCAGACCAGTGCAACACCGGTGGCATCGTTCCAAATGCCGGAAGTCTTGCCTCGGATAGAGGCTACCACTTCGGCATCTGAAAGTTTTCAAGAAATCGGCCAGCAGGGTAACAAACTATCTTCGATTTTTTCCACTTTGGAAAATACGTTGCGTCGTATCTTGGGCGTTTTCGGGAAACTCGGCTCTATGGGCTTATCTGTTTTGAATAAGCTCAATAGCGGTTTTGATAATCTGGTCAAGTATGCGGCACGAGCTGGATATAACATGATGAAAGCATTTGGTTCCAATTTGTTTTCTCGTGTTAAGCAATCCACGTCGGGTCTGGGCCAATTCTGGTCTAGCTTGCAGCGTATAGCAATGTACCGCGCTGTTCGGTTTGTTTTGAGCCAGTTCACCGCCGCGTTGCAGGGCGGTATCGGCAACCTGTACCAGTGGAGTAAACTCCTGAGCGGTGAGTTCGCTTCCAGCATGGATGCTGCGGCTACTAGCATTCTTTACCTGAAAAACTCTTTTGCCGCAATGGTGTCGCCTATCATCGAGGCTCTGACCCCTGCTTTGGAGGTTGTGATCGACCAGCTGGTGCGCATGATGAATGTTGTAAATCAGCTGTTCTCCGCAATCTCTGGCAAGAATGTGTATACTCATGCTGCTAAATCCGCTACTGAGTATGCTGCTGCGGCAACCAAGGCTAACAAAGCCACGAAGCGGTTTACGGTTAGTTTTGACGAAATCAACATTCTGGGCAAAAAGAGTAGTGCTACCAGCTCCAAGAAAAAGACCCCGGATTATAGCTCCATGTTTGAAACCTCTCCCATTGCCAGCGAAATTTCTGATTTTGCTAATCAGCTGCGTACAGCTTTTAATGCCGGGGATTGGAACTCGTTAGGTTCTTTGCTGGGCGAAAAGCTAAACTCCATCGTGGACATGGTGGATTGGTCGGGCATTGGCTCTAAGCTGGGCTATTACTTCAATGGTGCTATTTCTACTCTGTATAGTTTCTTAAAGACTTTCGATTTTATGCAGCTAGGCACCGATCTTGCATCGGGTGTAAATGCGGCATTAGAACAGATAGACTTTGGAACTTTGGGCGCATTGCTTGTCCGAAAGGTTACGGCCCTGTTTGATCTGGTTATCGGTTTCATTACCGGTTTGGATTGGGGCCTGATCGGTCGAAGTATCAGTGATTTTCTGTTGGGTGTTTTGAATGAAGTTCGGGATTGGATTTCTTCTATTGACTGGGTAAAACTTGGTCACGATCTGACAACCAATCTGTTGGATTTCATTAGTAACATTCAATGGGGAAAAATCATCGTTACTTTTATTCAGCTGTTGACGGATGTAGTAACGGCGGCAGTTGAATTTCTGGTCGGTGTATGTAGTGGTATAGGTAGTTGGCTCGACGAACACGTTTTTCAACCATTCAAGACGTGGTTTGCTACAACTCCGCTCGGACAGGCTCTTGAAGATGCAGGTGGCTCGTGGATAACCCTTATGTATAGGGGTATCAAAACGGGTCTGGGCAATATCGGCAAGTGGTTCGACGAACATCTGGTTCAACCTGTTAAAGAAGCAATCGACAAGGCAAAAGGTTTCTTCAAGTTTGAATGGAGCCTGCCTGCGATCAAGCTCCCGCACATTAAGTGGACGGATGGTGGCCCGCAGGCAACCGGCGTTATCAAGTCTATTCTGGAAGCTCTGAGCCTGCCTACCCGTATTCCGAAGCTGGGTGTCGAGTGGTACGCCAAGGGCGGTGTTATGGATGGCCCTACGCTGTTCGGTATGAACGGCTCCAATGCAATGGTTGGCGGCGAGGCTGGCCCGGAAGCAATTCTTCCTCTGAACACGTTCTATAAGAAGTTCACTTCTATTCTGGACGATAAGTTCTCGGAGAATATCTCTGCTATCGGCTCTGCTGTGTCGAGTGCAGGCACCTCGCTGAAAGCAGTCCTGAACAAAATCCGTGGCGGTATCTCGGATTTGAGCGAGGGGTTGGACTCTGCAAGAGATACCACCGAGTCCCTGTCTGGTGCTTTTACCAACACAGCCGACGCGCTGGCATCGGCCTCTAAGTCCATCGTATCGACTCATGCCTCTTTCGCTTCCATCGTGAATGGCATTAAGTCGTATGTGTCGGACAGTGTGGCCGAGATCGAGAATGCCTACAACTACTCCGGTGGTGGCGTGACTGGCACTATCAATGCGCTGGGTGTTGCGATTCGTCGTGCCTATGAGGGAATTGCTCAGGGCTTCCAAGCAATCTCTGACGTGATTGACAACGTAGAGAACACTATCAACAATGTCAAAAAGGTCATAGACACGTTTAATAATCTCAAGTCCAAGGTTGGAGAGTTTATCGACTCCTGCCCGAAGCTGAAAGAGGCATTAGATGGTGTCGGCCAGCATTTTGGTAGTTTCTTCGATTCCGCAAAGCAGCTGTTCTCGGATGGCTGGGGTGTTATCAAGCAGAAAACCAGTGATTTTACCGGATGGCTGAGTTCTCAGTTCTCCGGCGATAGCACCGGGACGCTTGGCAACCTGAGTGGTTTTGTCGAGAATATCAAGTCGTTCTTCTCGGATGGATGGGCGAATGTCAAGACAGGTGCAAGTAATATCATTACTCACCTCTCTACTACGTTCTCTGGCGGTTGGTCGCAGATTAGCGGTAACGTAGGTTCCTTTGTAAATTCCATCGTGTCTGCTTTCTCTACCGGTTGGGGTAACATCCTGACCGGCGCAGGTCAGTTGCTTTCCAATCTGGGGAATTTCTTCTCCGGTGGATGGGGCCAAATCAGCAGTGGTGCTTCTTCTCTCCTGAACACGGTTGTTTCGTTCTTCACGAATGGCTGGGGTCAGATTAGTAGTGGTGCATCCTCGCTGCTCGGCAATCTGGGTTCTCTGTTCTCTGGCGGTTGGTCGCAGCTCGGCAGCGGTGTTATGTCGCTTGTTGGGCAGATCGGCTCGGCTTTCTCCGGTGGATGGGGCGGCATCGTATCGGGTGCTGGCAACCTTATGTCCAGTATCGGCGGTATTTTCTCGGCAGCAGGCGGTGGTAGCTTGGGTGCAGGTCTGAGCAGCCTGCTCGGCACTATCGGCTCCGGCTTCTCCGGTCTGTGGGGTAGCGTGACCGCTGGTGCATCCTCGCTGCTTGGTGGCTTAGGCTCCACGCTTGGCGGTGGGCTTTCGAGTCTGGCCGCAGGCGCGGCTTCCGCAGTCGGCGGCATCGGCTCGGCATTCGCGGGCATTGGTTCTGCGGCGGCTTCCGGCCTCGGCGCGGCGGCTTCCGGCCTGCTCTCGATTGCGACTGGCCCTGTAGGTATCGCAGCAGCGGCAGTAGCCGGTCTGGGTGCGATTTTCTATGCGACTGGTGCAGAGTCCGGCGATAGCCTGATTACCGGCATTTGTAAGGGCATTTCCAACGCGGCTTCTGGCCTCTGGAATGTCGTAACGAATGTGGCAAACGGAGTTGGCAATATGTTCTCGAACCTCTGGGGTGGCGTGAAAAATGTAGCCTCTAGCGTTTGGGATGGAGCCAAAAATGTTGCGAGCGGTGTGTGGAATGGCGTAAAGAACGTCGCGTCGGGTGTCTGGAACGGTATCAAGAGTATCGGTAAGGGCATCGGCCACCTGTTCGGTTTTGCGAATGGCGGCTTCCCTGATGTAGGCGAGTTGTTCTATGCTCGTGAGAGTGGCCCTGAGCTGGTTGGTACGATTGGCGGTTCTCCCGCAGTCGCAAACAACGACCAGATCATTGAGGGCATCCGTGCTGGTGTTGCTGATGCACTGGCTCGGCAGAATGATATTCTTCGTCAGCAAAACGAGCTGTTGCAGCAGTTGTTGGAGAAAGACCAGACCGTTGAGGTCACGGCTTCCAGCATGGCAAAAGCTCTGAACCGTAAAAATCAGCGGGACGGTAAGACCATCGTTCCCGTTGGGATGTAAAGGAGGGACATTTGATGGAGTATGACGAACACAATCCGCTGCGGAGCGTTGACGGCAAGCTCGTCAAATGTCCATCTTCTTATCAATGGAAGATGCAGGACATTTCCGCTTCCGATGCGGGCCGCACCGAAGATACCAAGATGGACAAGAAGCGTATCGGGCAGATTCGCAAGATCGAACTCGAATGGCAGAATGTTTCCATTACGGATGCAGCGGCTATCTTGCAGGCGTTCAACCCGGAATATATCGAGGTCTGTTACCTCGATGCTATGACCGGCACTTATCGGACGAGCGAGTTTTATGTGGGCGACCGCAGCACTCCGCTCTATAATGCGAAACTGGGGGTATGGAACAATGTAGCATTTAATATTATCGAAAGGTCGGGTGTTTAATGTTCAACTGTGGACAGGAAGTGATCGACCTTTTTAATCGGGAGTACCGGCAGGTTGTTCGAATTCATTTCGATAACGGCAAGCAGCAGTTTGACATTACGGAGGCAGACATTGTGCAGGGCGGTATGACTGTTGACCGCTACTGCGTATCTGGCTCCAAAATCGAAATAGGTTCGGCAATCGCGTCGGAACTCACAATCAAGCTGAAAAATTATGACGGACATTTTGATGATGTTTCGTTTGAGGGTGCTTCCCTGTTTGTGCAGGTGGGTATCTGTAAGTGGGATGCAGGCAAATGGGAGAATGCAGTCGTGCATTGGATTCCCTGCGGCTATTTCATTATCGACACCCCGCCTCGCACACTCAGCACAATTTCTATTTCGGCCCTTGACCGTATGGTTCGATTCGACCGTGAGGTTGACGAGAAGCGGCTGAAATTCCCGATGCACGTTGACGCTCTGGTGCGGTCGATCTGTGATATTTGCGGTGTGTCGCTGGTAACGGATGTGAGCAGCCTCCCGAACCATATTTATAGTATCGGCAGTCTACCGTCTACGTCCAGCACTTTGACCTATCGCCAGCTGTTACAGTGGTGTGCGGCTATGACCGGCACCTGCGCCTTTATGGATGCAAACGGCCAGCTGGTTATGAAATGGTATGAGCAGGTCGATGTGACCATTACTCCCAGTGAGCGTTATAACAGCGATATGCTGGAAAACGACATTGTGATTACTGGTTTCACCTGCACGAACAGCGACAACGCTACCTACCTTGCAGGCTCGGACGATTATGCAATTGACATGAGCGACTGCGGCTTGCTCACCAACACCTACGCTGGTGTGCTGAAAGAGCTGTATGCCGCGCGTGGCGGTTTCCGGTATCGTCCGTATACGGCCACGATCAAGGCTGCACCGTATCTGTTCCCACTGGACCTGATTCATTATCAGGACAAGTCCGGTGGGATGCACGATACCATTGTCACCAACGTAACTTTTACTCTGAACTGTAACACGTCGATTGCTGGTTCCGGCGAAACGGCTACCAGCAACTCGTATTCTTCCGGCAGCGGCATGACCACAAAGCAGGCATCCGCTATCAACGGTGTTCAGAATGAAATCAAGGTCAACCTTTCCGAGCAGGCGTTAAGTGCCCGCGATCTAGCCCAGCTGACCGTAAACTCTATGGGCTTGAATGTAACGATTATGACCTCTGATTCGGGGGTTATGACCTATTACTACCACGACGGCCAAACGCTGTCAAGTAGCAATATCATTTATACCCTGCTGGGCGGCACCTTTGCTTATACCACGGACTACAACCACGGCAATCCGCTGTGGCAGTACGGATATACGCAGGAGAGTAGCATTATCCTCCGTTCCCTGATGCTCTATCAGATTACCTCTGACTATATTGCAGATGGCGCGATTGAGGAAAAATCGCTGTCTAAGGAGTATCTGGACAAGGTGGATTCCGCTATCAGCCACGCTTTGAGTGAGGCTGAACAGTACACGAACACCAAGACCGGCGAGGCTAAGACTTATGCAGACGGCTTGCTGAAAACCGCCAAGGCTTACGCTGACGAGCTGCTGACGCAGGCTAAGGGCTATGCGGATGGCCTCTTTACAGTAGCCACCCAGTATACGGACAGCTTGGCCGAAAGCACACTGTCTGATGCGAAATCTTATGCAGATGCACAGGATAAAACCAATCAGGAAGTTGCTAAAAATTATGCAGAGTCGGTCGGCACCAACACCCTGAACAGCGCGAAATCCTATGCGGATGATAAGCTGACCGAGGGTAAAGAGTACACCGACGAGCAGACCGCAGCCGCTAAGTCCTATGCGGACAGCGTGGGCGAAAGTACCATGACGGTTGCCAATGGCTATACCGATTCTGCGGTTGATGAAGCCCAGCAGCAGGCAGCGGAGTATACCGACCGGCAGGTTGAAACGGCAAATGCTGGGGTGGCCGCTGCAAAGAAAATGGCTCTACTCCTTTATATAGAGGGAGAGGACGGCGCAGTGTACGCTTGCAAACTGCGCTGTATCGACGGCAAGCCCTGTATGGAATACGAAAGGAGTGAGGACATTTGATTCAGATTATTAAGGAAGTCAAGGTTGATGTAGCGAAGCTCAATTACTTCAATGCGATTGTTGCCAAGCAGTACGACCGTGAAACCCGTTTCCTGAAAGTGCAGCTGGCAAACAACGACGAACCTATCAAGGTTGAAGCCGGGTCGAGCGCGGTTATCAATGCCCGCCGCCCGGATAAGGCAGGCAAGTCGTTTATGGGTACTGTCAACAGTGACGGTACGGTGCTGCTGCCTATCGCCTACTGGATGGTGGAGCTGGACGGCACTGTGCAGTGTGATGTGTCGATTATCAACGGCACCCAGACCTTGACCACTACCCTGTTTGAAATCAAGGTTGAGCAGGCAGCAAACGGCAATGACGAAATCACCGGTGACGATGATTACGGTGTGCTGGTCGAGCTGATTCAGGAAGTCAACGCGATCAAGCAGGTAGAGGTTGACCGCGCAAAGGCAGAGTCGAGCCGTGTTACTGCCGAGAAGAACCGTGTTACGGCTGAAAGCTCCCGTGTTTCTGCTGAAAAAGATCGTGCTTCTGCGGAAACCTCTCGCGCCTCTGCGGAAAGCACTCGCATTGAGAGTGAGAATGTCCGTGTACAGCATGAACAGTCCCGCACTTCCAATGAAACGGAACGTCTGAACCGTGAAACGGTTCGTGTGGATGCGGAAAACAAACGTGCTTCTGCGGAAACGGCCCGAAACACTGCGGAAGAAACCCGCAAGGCCGAGCATGAGCAGGCAATGGCCGACAGCAAAGCGGCAATCGCTAATATGCAGCTGGTGACGGCTCCGCTTTATATCGTCAACACGGACACTCATAAAAATTACGCTGCTTCGTTGCAGGTTGTCGATGGCAAGCCTGTGATGATCTACAAGGAAAAGGAATAAGGAGGACAAAACATGGATAACATCTTTGGTTTCCTGTCTGAGAAAGAGTACAAAGCCCAGATGGAGCGGCAGAATGAGCTTCTGGCCGCTATCGCTTCCGGCACCGCTGGTGCTGATTTCACGGATGAAATGTTCGTCAACCTGCTGGACGGCTCCAACACCACGACCGTTTTCTGGTCTTGGTGGCCCCTGAGTGCAGTCGGTGACGGTACGAAGTACGAGCGTCTGTGCCGCTGGGCGCACATCATGGCTCGTGCATGGAAAGATAAGACCTACACCCTGCGGTCGATCAACGCTGCAACCTCCGGTGGTGTGCATACCATGACCCCGCTTGACGATCTGGCGGGTAAGACCGGTGCCCAGCTGTGTACCGAGAGTACCGCTGCCGTCGAGGACTGGGCTGACAATGACCCAATGACGTGGTACATCCGTGCCAATGCCCTGAGTCTGGCAGACGGCACCATGAACGTGCTGTTTGTCGAGGGTGAGGACGGTTTCGACATTACCGGTGAGGTTGCTCCCGTCTATGCTTTCTCTCTGGCCCTGTGGATTCGAGAGTGGAGCGACGGTGCCTACGACTATATCAGCTATCGCACTCAGGAGGGTCAGCAGTATTACCCCGACGCTGCCGACGTTGCCCCGGACAATACCAAGCGTCCTATCACTTGGCATTCCTGCTTCCCCGGCAGTCTGAACAGCAAGGGCGGTCTGACCTCTGGTGCAGGCGGCAAGCCGTACAACTTCGCTTCCGCTCAGACCGGCATCACTACTGCTCGCAAGACCTCCGCATACGAGGGTCTGTGGAACGACTGTGATACCCGCTGGGCACTGCGGATGTGGCAGCTGCGTCACTTCGATCTGGAAAACTCCGGCATCTGTGAGGGCTGTCTGAACTACAACTACCAGTACAAGGTCGCACAGGCTGAGTCTGGTGTGACCCGTGTGCTGCTGACCAAGGCGCAGGCTGCAAACCTGCTGGTCGGTTCTACGGTGTCCATTGGCGACCCTGCCGATCAGACCAACTACGATCGTGGTCAGGCGTATATGCGTAATCTGGCTGAGGCTGTCCATATTGGCAGTATCGAGGATGTGACCATTGATGACGTGCAGTATTCCGCTGTCAATCTGGTGCTGGATGCGCCTATTGAGGTGACTGCCACCACCTATATCAGCACTTGGCCGTATATCTCCGGCCATACCGAGTGTCTGCCGGGTCATAAGGACGGCTGCGGTTACTCTCTGACCGCAGGCAAGACCCCCATTCGTGTGATGGGTGTTGAGCTGCTGGACGGTGCCTACTCTATTGGCCTCGACCCGTTGTACAACGTCACCGCTGGTTCCGACGCAACTCATTGGAATTATGAGGTGTTCGAGTGCCGGGATTCTGAGAAGCTGGCCGGTAGCATTACCTCCAACTACACCTCTACCGGCATTGTGCTGAATGACGTTGCACAGGGCTGGGGTGTCAACTGGGTAAAAGAGTTCTTCCGTACCAAGCTCGGCATCCTGTTCCCGAAGCTGTTCAATGGCAGCTCCACCACCTACTACAAGTCTGCTTTCTATGGCTCGGGCAGCACGGGCGCTCGTTGTCCTTGGCGTTTCGGCATCTTGGACGATGGTGCGGGTGGCGGTTTGGCTTGCGAGGTTGGCAGCGTTTGGCCCGGCGGCGCGGGCTGGGATGGTCGGCCTCGGCTTTCCGGTGCAGGTAAGAAGCGGGGTGAATGGGCGGCGTAAGCCGCTCAGAGGGGCAAGGCCCCTTATAAAAGAGCAATTATAATTTTTCTTTTAGGGTTTGATAGCGTGACACGTTTCCGCTTTCAATGGCACGAACAGCACAGGCACTCGTTGTCCTTGGCGTTTCGGCAACTTGAACAATGGTGCGAATGGCGGTTTGGCTTACGAGAATGGCAACAATTGGCCCAGCAACGCGAACTGGAATGGTCGGCCTCGGCTTTCTTGCATTGCTACGGTGTGCAACCGGTAGCATATCTAAAGGGATAAGATTTTGGCACCTTATCCTGAAATTACGTTATCAAATCCGTTCCCTTGATAAAATCGCACAAGACTGCAACCGCAAGGGTGTAGCACCGTGGGTGCTGCGCGTGGCTAGTAGTAACAAGGCCCATTCTGCCTTTAAGGACAGGCCGTAACCGAAAGTCACTTTTTGCAAGAAAGAGTTAATGGATAGGAGGTTTGTATATGAAGCAGCGATATAACGAGTTGACCCATGATCTTTGTGTACAAGCCGTCCTCTCCTGTTTTGATAAGAAATGGCATAGGCCGGAGGTTATGGCCTTTGCCAACCACTATGCAGGTATTCCCACGCGGGAGTTCTACGAAGCCGAGCTGAAACAAGAGGTTTGGCCTCAGCTGGAAGCGGCAGAGGCAATCGCCTATTACCTTGAAGAAGTGGTGGACGAGCTGATGCACGGTGAGCCGCTGGATATGCGACCTGTCATTGTCAGGTCGAGGCCGGATGGCATGACTGGCAAGATGCGCGATATTTGCGATCTCTGCATTTTGCACCAGCTCTTAGGCCACCTCGTCAAGCTGGGACTGGAACCACTGTTCCATGCTCGTATTCTTCCTACGCAATGCGCCAGTATTCCGGGGCGCGGACAGACTGGTTTGCTGAAAAAGGCAAAACGGTACATCCGCAAAGCAGGTCTGGGCATCACGGTATGTCAGAAAACCGATGTGGCGAAAGCCTATGGCTCCCTGATGTATGCCGTGGTCATTGGCCTGCTGGAAAAAGATGTTCCGTCCGCGATCTGGATTCTGACTGTGCTGCGGGCACTGGCCGCGTATGCACCGGGAGGGCACCTTATCATTGGCGGGTATCTCGACGCATGGCTTTTCAACTACGCAATGAGTTTCGCTCTGCGGTATGTGAGAAGTTGCGGCAAGACTCGCCGGGGTAAGTTCATTCCCAACGTCAAAGCCGACACCTCCTATATGGATGATTTCGGGTTGATGGGCACCGGCAAGACACCGGTGCAGCGGACGGTCAAGCTGCTGGATGCGTGGATGCGGAAATTTCTCGGTATTCGCTTGAAGATCAAAGAACACATGATTCGGTTTATGACCTACAAGGAAGAACGGGAAAGGAAGAAGCATAAGAACCGAGGCTGTCCGTGTCTGGACATGGGCGGTTACAAAATCCACCGTGGATATGTCACGATTCGCCCCGGCATCTTTCGCAGGCTGCGGAGGGAGTTTCTGAGAGGCTGGCGTGAGATACAGGCATTTGGTTCAATCCACCTGCAACGCGCACGGAAAATCATGTCGTACAACGGTTATTTCAAATGGACAAACTCTGTTGGGATAATCGCTACCTACCATGTGAAAGAAGTGCGCAAGGTGGCAAAATCAGTTATCGGTTACTGGTCAAAGCGTTTTGCGAAAGCAAAGCGAGAAAGGATGGAACGCTATGTTATACAATGCAATGTCGGGCGACAAGCCCGCAAAGGTTGTGCTTACCTCGCTGCCTGACGGTTCTGTGATGGTTGCTCTGCATGACAACATCACGAAAACCACCGTAGAGAGCGAGGGTGCAGCTGAGGGTGAGAAGATCACCAACACCGCCTACACCTACGACGAGGTGATGTTCCCGCTGCCTTATGATCGTGTGGGTGAGGAAACCGTAAAGACCATCACTGCGTCCTTTGCGGACTGGTGGACTTACGGTGTGGAGTACACCGGCGAGAACAACACTCCCTCACTGGAAGATCGGGTTGCCGATCTGGAAAACGCGCTGACGGCTCTTATGAGTCTGTAAAGGAGGTTGAAAGATATGTTTAATCTGGTGAAAACTCTGTACTGTGTCCGGCACGCAATCACCTCGGAACAGGTGTGGGCGTATGCCGATGCAAATACGATCACCCCGGCACAGGCCCTTAGCATTTGCGGGCCGAGAAAGGAGAAGTAAAATGGCAACTCTGAATATCATGGACGTATCCAAGTGGCAGGGTACTATCGACTGGGACAAGGTGAAAGCCTCCGGCAAGGTCGATGGTGTCATTCTGCGAGTGCTTGGCAGTAAGGGCGGCAAACCCTACGTTGACCCCACTTTTGAGGTCAACTATAAAGCCTGCGTAGAGCGCGGCATCCCGGTTGGTGTCTACTATTACAGTGCGGCCACCCTCCGCAGTGCGGCCAACATTGAGCTGGCTCTCCTGCGTCGGACTATCCTCGGTAAGAAGTTCCAGCTGCCTATCGCGGTTGACATTGAGCATGAAACCCAGAAGCGGCTCGGCAAGCAGAAGCTCACCGATCTGGTGGCCTACCAGCTGAGTATGATCGAGAGTTGGGGCGTATACGCAATGCTGTACGCCAATCTGGATTACTGCCTGAACTACCTGTACGCAGGCGGCGCGGCTCTCAAACAGTACGACCTCTGGCTGGCTGCTTACCGCGTCAACAAGACCAAGCCTGCCACCGACTTTGCTTTTGGTATGTGGCAGCACACCTCGACCGATTCCGTCCCCGGCGTGAGCGGCAACGTGGATATGAGCTATGCCTACAAGAACTACCCTGCTATCATCAAGAAAGCAGGACTGGAACTGGTAAAGTAAGGAGGACAGACCGATGCAGAATATCTTAATGTCCGATGCGCCTTATGCTGAATGGTTGGCCGATGCACTGGCTACCATTGCAAAAATGGGCGCGGAAAAGATTGCCATTGTCGGTATCGCACCAGATGGGCAGTCGGTATTTACTGGCTACACCAACATGACGATGGGTGATAAGGCAGTCGCCGCTACTCACATTCAGGCCGATGCCATGCTGGATGTTGTCTGCAACAACGGTCAGTCCATCCGGCAGGCTTGGGAAGATGAAGATAACGAGGTGTAAATCCAATGCAGTTTATCACCGATCACTGGCAGGAGGTAGCCGTCGCGCTGATGATTGCCGGTCTGACTGCTGGTTTCCGCACTCTCTGGAAGCGCGTCAAGGCTCAGAAAGACGAAACTGATGCAGTCAAGGAGGGTGTGAAGTCCCTGCTTCACGACCGGCTCTATCAGGCGTGTACACACTATGTTGCTCAGGGCTGGATTGATACGGAGAGCCTGCACAATCTGGATTACCTGTATAACGCATATCACCGACTGGGGGGCAATGGCACCGGAACCAACTTGTACAACCGTGCCAAAGTTCTCCCACTGAACACCGATCAGAGAAAGGAAGAAAATTATGTCTAACAACATCAAGCTGAAAATCTCTACCGCTACTATCGCCCGTACCGCTGTCCTGCTGCTGGCCCTGACCAATCAGGTTCTCAGCGCAATGGGCAAGCCCGTCCTGCCCATTGAGTCGGCTACCGTCGAGCAGCTGGTCACTACCGGCATCACCTGTGTTACCGCGCTGATTGCGTGGTGGAACAACAACTCGTTCACTCAGGAGGCTATCAAGGCCGACAACCTGCTGAACGAGTGGCAGGGTAAGACCACGAAGTAAGGAGGCAACCTCTATGTTCGTAGCACCTATCTGTACGATGGGCGGCGCGATTGCCGCTAATATGGCTGCTGCACGGCGCACGAGGGAGAGCAACGAAACTCCCAAGGCTTGTCGTGACGAGGGCAAGCGGTGTGCGCACTGCTCGAAGTGCAACTGCAAGGAGCGCGGCACCGGTAAAGGTTGACGGCTCCCATTCGTAGTGGTATACTGTATGCAATAGGGAGTCGGGTTTGAATAAGACCTGATTCTGAGGTGGCAGGCTTTCCGGTCTGCCACCTTTCTTTTTATAAAGGGTATAGGCATTACGTTCCAAATCCGAACGGGCGTAGTGCATAAAAAGAAAAGGCATAGACAGCCCCTAGTTGGACTATCTATGCCTTTTTGTCTGGATTAGAAGCAAATTGAAGATTATAAAGTTCGGATTTGCTCCTAATGGTCCGAGTGGCGAGAATCGAACTCACGGCCTCTTGAACCCCATTCAAGCGCGCTACCAAAACTGCGCTACACCCGGATATTTGTTGTGGCTCATCGCTCACAGCTCCATTAGTATACCCGCTATAGGCCGTTTTGTCAAGCGCTTTTTTTATTTTTCTTGGATTTTTTCTGGATTTTTCGCTCATCGTCCAGAAGCTCTCGATGGTGCGTCCATTTCATTTTCGGTGACTGCCATTGCCACGGCAAAGACGCTGTGGGCGCCCGCATCCAGCAGTGCCTGTGCGCAGGCTGCGGCGGTAGCGCCGGTGGTGATGACGTCATCCACCAGCAGCACCCGCTTCCCTTCCACGAGCTCCGGCTCCTGCGCCCGGAAGGCACCGGCCGCATTTGCCAGACGCTCGTCCAGCGAGAGTCCTGCCTGATGACGTCCGGCCCGGACGCGGCAGAGCGCCTTTGGCAGCAGCGGGAGACCCAGCGCATGGGCCAGAGGCTGCGCCATCCGCTCCGGCACATTGTAGCCGCGCCGACGGCTGGTGGCAGGCACCGGAACGATGCAGTCATAACCGATGGCCGCACCGGGGACCAGCCCCGGCACCGGCTCTGCAAAGTGCATCTCCACCTCTGCCCCGAACAGCCGGGCCGTCATCTCCACGCCAAGCTCCACTGCCGTCCAGCTTTCGCCTTCGTATTTGGCACGGAGGATGGCGCTGCGGACGACGCCCTCATACCGGTAGGGCGCAGCCGCCCCGTCCAGAGCACCCAGATAGTGGCGGCTCACGTCCAGCCGCATGACCGGGCCGCGGCGCAGCTCTTCCAGCCGCGGTGTACACACCTCACAGAGCGGCGGCGTTCCCAGCACCCTGCGGCAGCAGGGACACCGCCTCGGGAAAAGCAGCTGGCGCATCTGCCGGGCAAGCTGCGCGGGGCGGCTGTAATAATCTGCCATCAGTCTTTTTTGACGGCGACGATGATACGCACCTTTTTGCCAGCGGCGCAGCCAAAGTTGTCGTACCAGCCGGTAAGATAGTAATCATCGGAGTTGACGGAAGTGAGCTTGGTGTAGTAATATTGACCCTTGTACCACAGGTAGACCTGCGTATTATCGGCCATTTCAAACCTTTCGCCCTTGGAGGAAAGGACGCTGGCCGCACCCACCTTGTCGATCTTCATGGGCATCAGCTGCACCATGTTGCGGACAGAGCCGGTCGTCTCCTGACAGACCGCAATGCCGCCAGCCAGCACAGGATACTTGATGGAAGTGCTCAGACTGGCCTGCTGGCCGTTGACGTAGCCGATATAGGTCGCACCGCTGCCGATGAAGTTGAATATCTGGCTGAAGGGAGTGCCGGTGATCTGGGCGATCTGCTGGAAGCCGAGGCCCAGAAGTGCGCCGGTGTTGCTGGTCAGGCGCTCCCATGCCGTGCTGAGGATGTCGCCGGAGATAACGCCCCACAAGATCTCTGTGGTGGTGGGTACCATGATGCTCTTCACCTGACTGACGACTGCATTGGTGTCAATGGTACCGTTACCCGGCTCAGCCTTGATGGCACTGAGAAGGGTGCTGTAGTTGGCGGCGACATTCTTCACATCGTCCAGCACACCGTAATACCACAGGTCGCCGGTCACATCGTTCAGAATAAGCGTGTCGATCTGTCCCTGCGGATTGGTGGTGTAGTAGCGGACATCGGAAGCCTTTAAGTTTACCCCCGATAGGCGGCTGGGACGAACCGTCCCAGCCACACCCCCTGTACTCGTATCAAGGATCTGCACGTCATCTGCCAGAGCCATATCGCCCAGCGCGGTGGCGTTCTCGTTCACAGTGCCGCTGACGGAGCGCTCATCGATTTTTTCCACGCTCTCGCCTTCGGGGCTGACCCGCACTTCCACCAGCCAGCCAGCGGGGAAATTCAGGCTCTTGTCTACATTCACTTCGCGGGCAAGGCCGTCGGTACACAGGACCTTGACGGTCTGAAGCACATCGGCACTGTTGTCCTCGTCGATGAGGTTGCGGGCGGACGACTGCACCACGCCGTAAAAGACCTCGTCGGCCTCCTCGCCGGTGATGATGCCTGCGGCCACATTGTTCATGCCCAGCAGCAGAGTGACCACCTGGCCGACACCGCCGCCGTTGAGAGAAGACACCTGAGAAGCAATGGCCGTACTGCCCAGCGTATAGGACGTGCCTGCCACCGTGATGGAAGCGGGGGCGCTGGCCGAGGGAGATACCTCGGTGATGCGGCCTGCGGCACGGCGGGTATAGACCCACAGGGTCTTGAGGCTCTCGCTGTAGTAGTAGACGTCGTATTTGTTCAGCTCTGCGGAGCCGGAGACCTTATCGTTGCGGTAGACGCTGGCAGGGACGAAGGGCAGCACCGTGCTCTCCGAAGCCACGAAGGGGCCTTCCAGGCTGCTGAGCAGGATGGTGGAGCCGTCCACCTGACCATTGCTCACGGTAAAGCCAAGGGTCGTGCCGTAGGCCGAGCCGCTGGCGTTGTTGGCGGTGAGGGCATTGTAGAGCAGGACGGCGCAGTCCTCGTAGTTCATCGCTTCGCCCTGACGGCGGTCGAGGCCGGTACGCAGGCCGATCTCGCTGGCCTTGTTGAGCTGGGCGTTGGGAAACGCGCCGCTCAGGTCGGTCATCTTATAGCCCATCAGCTTGAGCACTGCAGTGCATGCTTCTTCCAGCGTGACGGCGTTGTTCGGGCGGAAGCTGCCATCGGTGTAGCCGTTCATCCAGCCCTGCTGCACGGCGATGCGGACATAGGGCGCCCATGCCGAGGAGCCGGGCAGGTCGGTGTAGAGGGTACCCACTGCCCCCTGAGAAGAGACGCTCTCCCGGTAGGTAGAGTAAGAGGTCAGCATTCTGGCAAATGCGCCGCGGGTCACGGCTGCATTCAGTGCGCCGGACTGCTCGGAATCCATAGCACCCAGCGTGATGGCAAACTGGACGGCGGTGTTGTTGCCCGCAGCCGATGCCGGCATCACCAGCATCGACACCGCGATGCTGACCGCCAGCAGAAATGCGAGAAGACGTTTTTTCATTGTGATCTCCTTATAAAAAATGTTAAGCCTCTCAGTCTCGCTTCGCTCGACAAGGCCGGGTTGCGGCACCCAGCATCCGCTGCGCATTGCGCGCGTCTTGCTGGCCGCTGCCCCAGCAACGACTCCCTGTTTCCGCCACTGGCGGTGGTCGTCGTTGTTGCCCCTACCGAGGGGAGCCTCTGGCGAAGAGAGAAAGCTTTCCGTACTGCCAAGGCCTCCCCTCGTCAGGGGAGGTGGCTGCGCCAAAGGCACAGACGGAGAGGTTAATCATATCTCAACGCGTCGATGGGGTTGAGCCGCGCGGCGCGTTTTGCGGGCAGATAGCCGAACAGCACTCCGATGAATACCGAGATGCCGAAAGCTGCCACGATGGAGTTGAAGGACGGGCTGACCGTGATGTCCATGCCATCGGTGAACATGGGCAGCACCTGATTGGCGATGGCCGACACGATGTAGCCGAGGACGATGCCCAGCGTGCCGCCAAGAGCCGAGGTAGTGGCCGCCTCGGTGACGAACTGGGCCAGAATGGTCTTTTCCTTCGCGCCCATGGCCTTGCGGATGCCGATCTCACGGGTGCGCTCGGTGACGGACACCAGCATGATGTTCATGATGCCGATGCCGCCCACCAGCAGCGAGATACTGGCGATGCCGGTGAGGATGACGATGACCATGTTGATCATCTTGTTCATCTCTTCCAGCCACTCGCTGGCGCTGTAGACGTAGTAAGCATTGTCGCTCTTGAAGATGTCATACAGTCCCTGCTCCACCGCAGCCTTGGCCTCGTTGGCCTGGCCCTCGTCCACCATGATGGCGGAGTAGGAGTCCGGCGAGCTTTCGTTGGAAAGGCGCATGGCTGTGGTGTAGGGCAGGTAGACGCTGTCGTCGTCGCTGCCCTCCTGCTGGTCGAGGTTAGAGATCTTGGCTTTCAGCACGCCCACGATGCGGAACTTATAGGGGCCAAGCTTGATGGTCTGGCCCACCGCATTTCCGCCGTAGGCCGTGCGGTTGATGTAATCGCCGATGACGCAGATCTGCTTGTTGTCTGCGATGTCCATATACTGGATGTTCCGGCCCTTGGCAAGGGTGTAGCCCTTCATCTCGATGTAGTTTTCATCCACACCGTACATCTCGCTGTAGCGGTATGTCGTAGTCCCCACCTTGGGGGTGTTGTCGCTGAAATCCAGCTGCGGCGAGATGGAGGAAAGCAGTTCGGGGTTCTTTTTGACGATGTCGTACAAATCATCCACCGTCGCAGTGCGGGAACCATAGCCCCATATCTGGATGGAGAGGGTGTTGGTTCCCATTGCGGAAAAGCTGTCCCGCATGCTTCTGGTCATGCCGTTGCCCAGACCGACGATGACGATGACCGCCATGACGCCGATGATGATGCCCAGCATGGTCAGAAACGTGCGCAGTTTATTGCTCCAGACGTTCTGCAGTGCCTGACGGAAAGTCTCTAATACCATTATTTTGCTTCCTCCTGTGCCGCTTCGCCGGACAGAGTGGGCTGCACGACAGCCTCAGGCGCGTGGGCGTCGCCATCGTACACCACCTGACCGTCTTCCAGACGGATGATACGCTCCGCCTGCACGGCGATGGAATTGTCGTGGGTGATGAGCACCACGGTATGCCCCTCCCTGTGGAGCTGCTGAAGCATCCCGATGACCTCGCGGCCGGTGTGGGAGTCCAGAGCGCCGGTGGGCTCGTCGGCGAGGATGACCGCCGGGTTGCGCACCAGAGCACGGGCGATGGAAACGCGCTGCTGCTGGCCGCCGGAAAGCTGGTTTGGCAGGTTCTTGAGCTTGTCGCCCAGACCCACCTTTTCCAGCACATCCTTGGCCATCCGGTGGCGTTCGGCGCGGGAGATATTCGCGTAGATCAGCGGCACCTCCACATTCTCCATCAGGTTGAGGCGGGGCAGAAGGTTATACTGCTGGAAGATGAAGCCCAGCATCTCGTTGCGCACATCCGCCAGCTCGTCCCGGTTCATCTTGCCCACATCCCGGCCATTGAGCCGGTAGATGCCGTGGGTGGGGACGTCCAGACAGCCGATGATGTTCATGCAGGTGGACTTGCCCGAACCGGACTGGCCCACGATGGCCACGAACTCCCCCTTCTCGATCTTCATCGTGATGTGGTCGGCGGCCTTTACCAGAGTATCGCCCATCTGATAATACTTGCATACCTGGTCAAATTCGATCAGAGCGCTCATGGGGCACCTCCTTACCAGATACTGTCGCTGTAATTGTCGCTGTAACTGTCGCTGTAATAGTCATCCGACACAGAGCTGGTGTCGTAGGCCACCGTGTCGTCCTCCTGCAGGCCGCTCTTGATCTCGGTGTAGCTGTCGTCGCTGACGCCGGTCTCGACCTTGACGTAGACATAGCCGTCCGGTGCGTCCATGTCTTCCACCGCATTGGCTGCGCTGGGAGACTTCTTGCTCACCAGCACATAGCCGCCGCGGATAACGGCAGCATTCGGCACGACGAGGGCGTTGTTGGCCTCGGCCACGACGATCTCAGCGTTGGCGTTCATTCCGGGGCGCAGGCCGTCGGTGTTGTCAATGCGGATAGTGATGGGATAAGTCGTGGTGCCGCCGCTGGAGCTGCCCTTCATGGACACACGGGTGACTGTGCCGACATAGGTCTTGTCCGTCACAGCGTCAGCGGTGAGCTGGACTTTCTGGCCCACGGACAGTGCGCCGATCTGCAGCTCATCCACATTGATGACCATCTCCAGATAGCTCAGGTCGTAGATGACACAGAGGGTGCTGCCGGAGGTCAGGGCGTCGCCCTGCTTGGCGTCCTTCTCAATGATGGTGCCGCTGATGGGCGAGGTAATGGTGTAGTTGGACATATTGTCCTGCTGGTTCTGCATCGAGATCTCAGCGCTGCGCAGGGACTCGGAAGCAGACTGGATGGATTCGGTCAGCTCGTCGCCGGTCAGCTCGATGATGATGTCACCCTTGGAGACCGCGCCGCCCTCCTGCACATTGATGGCGGAAACGGTGCCGCTGGCCTGAGCGGTCAGGGTGCGCTCTGCCTGATAGGCAAAAGTGGCAGAGGCGATGGAGCTGACGCCGTTGACGCTGGCGGTAGCGGCCTGGGCGGTGGTCAGACCGCCGGCATTGTTGACCCGGATGGTGACGGTGCGCACCAGCAGGTTGCCGGTGCTCAGCTCATCGGTGCCGGTGACGGCGGTGATGGTGCCTTTCAGCGTCTCAAAGGTGCCGTCCAGCACCACGTCAGCGCTCTGGCCCACCGAGAAATTGGCGGCGTCGGCTGCCGGGAACAGCAGGTTCAGCAGCATCTTGGAGCTGTCGCGGATGACCGCCACCTCCTGGCCGCTGGTCACCTCGTCGCCCTTTGCGACCTTGAGGCTGCTGACGGTGCCGTCCACCTCTGCGCGGACATACTGGCGGTCCACAGTCTTGTCGTAGCTGCGCTGGGCCTGCTGCAGGGCAATGCTGGCTTTTTCCAGATTGGTGGAGGCGTCCGAGCTGTCGATGGTGTAGAGCACATCGCCCTCTTCCACCTTATCGCCCTCTTCAAAGCCGCCGGTGAGGATCTTGCCGTCCACCAGAGACTTGACGGTATATGTATTGGCCGGGTTCAGCGTGCCGGTGCCGCTCAGGGAGTTGGAGACATCCTGACGGACCGGCGTCGTCTCGGCGTAGGTCACATCGCCGCTGGCAGCGCCATTTCTGCCGCCGCCTATGAGAAAGACAGCGCCCGCTGCCGCCACGACGACCAGCGGCACGAGCCATTTCCAGTTCTTTTTGGCAAATGCGCCTGCACCGGTCCTACCCTTGGCTCCGGTCATTTCCCCGGCAGCCTCAGCAGACTGAGCCGCTGTATCCTTTTTCTTTTTCCAGATCATGCTTTTCCTCCTAGTCGATGCAAAAGGGCATAATTGCCCCTTTGCACGAAAAATCTGTTATTGGTAGTGTATCGCATTTCACCAAAATACTCAAGCGTCCAAATTTCATTTCACCCTTTATTTACAAAATACACGTCTGTTTTTATGCAAAAAGAGACACCCGCAGCGCCCTCTTCAGAGCAATGCGGGTGTCTCTTATTTTTTATCCTATCAGGATGCGGCTTCGGCCTCGCTCAGCGGAGCCAGCTGCACATACACCCCGGCAGGGACGCAGGCCGCCCATGCACCTTCCTCGCTCAGCTGGCCGAACTGCTCACAGACATGGTCCGGGCATTGGCTGTCCTGAAACGAGATGGTGCCGTCTTTTACCTGTAAATGAACGACATAGCTGCCCACATCGTACAGGTAATCGTAGTCCTTATCCAGCGGCAGCACCTCGGTGATGCCGTCGCCGAAATCCACGACTGCTGCCAGCGGCTCCGTCTTGCTGCGCGGACGCAGCAGAAAGACCAGCAGGACAGCTGCCGCCAGGACGACGGCTGCGAAGAGGAGGTTTGCCTTCCAGCTCAGGCGTTTTGCGCCTTTTGCCGGCTCAGGCTGCTTGCGGATGCTCATGCAGCGTAGTCGCTGGCAGCAGCACCGGCAATGCGGCCAAAGACGGTGAAGTCAGCAACAGCGTTGCCGCCCAGACGGTTTGCACCGTGGACGCCGCCGGTCACCTCGCCTGCTGCGAACAGGCCGGGGATGACCTCGCCCTTCTCGTTCAGCACCTCGGTGTTGGCGTTGATCTTCAGGCCGCCCATGGTGTGATGGACACCGGCGGTGACCTTCACAGCGTAGTAGGGAGCGGTGTTCAGGGGGTTGGCGAAGCTGGTACGGCCGAAGTCGGGGTCATTCTTGGCCTCAACGTAGCCGTTCCACTTCTCCATGGTCTCTGCGAAGGCAGCGGCATCGACGCCCATAGCCTTGCCCAGCTCCTCGTAGGTAGCGCCGGTGACGGTGTAGCCCTTCTTGATGTAGCCCTGGATGACGCTGGAAGCATCGACCATGGCCTGATCGACGACCAGCCAGCTGTAGCTGCCGGTCTGAGCGATCTCAGCGGCGGAGACGACGTCACGGGTGCCGACTTCGTCGATGAAGCGCTGGCCTTCCTCGTTGATGAGGATAGCGCCGTCGCCGCGCAGGCCCTCGGTGATAAGGGCAGCGGTGTTGGCCTCAACGGTGGGGTGGATCTGGATCTGGTCCATGTCCACGGTAGCAGCGCCGATGGCCTCTGCCATCTCGATGCCCTGACCCTGGATGCCAGCGGCGTTGGTGGTCATGAAGCCCTTCAGCTCGGGCTTGTACTTGACGACCATGTCGAGGTTTGCGCCGAAGCCGCCGGAAGCCAGAACGACTGCCTTGGCGTTGACGGTGACGGTCTCGCCGGTAGAACCGGTGGCCTTGATGCCCACGGCAGCGCCGTTGGCATCGGTCAGGATTTCGTTGGCGGTGGTGTTCAGCAGGATCTGAACGCCAGCCTTCTCGCAGTTCTCCTGCAGCAGGGGGATCATGTAGGAGCCGACGGAAACGGTCTTGCCCTCTGCGTTCACAGGGCGATGGATACGCTTGACGGATGCACCGCCGAAGCTGGAGACGTCGTGCAGGGTGATGCCGTGCTCGTCCAGCCAGTCGATGGCGTCAGCGGAGTTTGCGCACAGGGTCTCGACCAGCTCGGGGTCGTTGATGCCCTTGCCGCCGATCATGGTATCCAGCTCCATCAGCTCGACAGAGTCGAAGTAGCCGGTGGGGTTGGCCTGATAGGCAGCCCACTGCTCGGAGACGGTCTTTGCCAGAGCGGTGATGGTCTCGTTGTCGGCGTACTTCTCGGCAGCAGTCTTCAGGGTCTTCTCGACGCCGGCAGACTCGCCGAACTCGTTCTCGTCCTGATAGACGGTCTTGCCGGCGTTCATGCCGCCGGTAGCGCGGACGGAGTTGCCGCCCACCATGGGCTGGCTTTCCACGATCACAACGCTCTTGCCCTCGGCAGCAGCGGTGATGGCAGCGGTCATGCCTGCGCCGCCTGCACCGACGACGACGACGTCGGCCTCAACGGTGGAGTCCTCGGCAGAGCCGGTCTTCTCCACAGCGGTCTTGTAGTCATCGGGGTTCAGGCCGGCAGCGGTCAGGGCAGCTGCAGCAGCCTCCTTGATGGCGGTAGAAGTGACGGTAGCGCCGGACACGCCGTCCACGGCGATGCTGCCGCTCTCGGCGATCTCGCCGGGCATCTTGGCGATGGCCTCAGAGCCGACGCCCTGAGTCTCGTCCTTGCCCTCGGCGGTGCAGCCGGTGATGGCGCCGTCGGTCAGGGTCAGGGTGACGGAAACGTCGCCGCCGAAGCCCTTGGCAGTGCCGGTGAAGTCACCGGACACACCCGCGTCAGAACTGGTAGAGGCAGACTTTGCACCGCAGCCGTAGCCAAACAGGCTGACCGCGATGACCGCTGCCATAGCCAGTGCAGACACGCTCTTTTTGATCTGAGCTTTCTTCATGATTTTCCTTCCTTGATTGCTTCGTGGTTTGTGGTTGCGAACATCTATCAGCATAAAAAGGGGGCTGCCCTTTTACAAGCAGCCCCCTCTGCCGAACTTGGGAAAAGGATTTAGGCGTTGGCCTGTGCAGCAGCAACAGCGCAGGCGACAGTAGCGCCGACCATCGGGTTGTTGCCCATGCCGATGAGGCCCATCATCTCGACGTGTGCAGGCACAGAAGAGGAACCTGCAAACTGAGCATCGCCGTGGACGCGGCCCAGAGAGTCGGTCAGGCCGTAGCTGGCGGGGCCGGCTGCGACGTTATCGGGGTGCAGGGTACGGCCCGTGCCGCCGCCGGAAGCAACGGAGAAGTACTTCTTGCCGTTCTCGATGGCCCACTTCTTATAGGTGCCGGCGACCAGATGCTGGAAGCGGACGGGGTTGGTGGAGTTGCCGGTGATGGAGCACTGGACGTCCTCCTTCTTCATGATGGCAACGCCCTCCATGACGTCGTTAGCGCCGTAGCACTTGACAGCTGCGCGCTCGCCCTCGGAGAAGGGGATCTCCTTGACGACGGTCAGGGTCTGAGTGGGGATGTCGTACTCGGTCTGCACATAGGTGAAGCCGTTGATACGGGAGATGATGTAAGCGGCGTCCTTGCCCAGGCCGTTCAGGATGACGCGCAGGGGGGTCTTGCGGACCTTGTTTGCAGTGCGGGCGATGCCGATCGCACCCTCAGCAGCGGCGAAGGACTCGTGGCCTGCCAGGAAAGCGAAGCAGGTGGTGTCCTCGCTCAGCAGACGAGCGCCCAGGTTGCCGTGGCCCAGACCGACCTGACGCTGCTCAGCGACAGAACCGGGGATGGTGAAAGCTTCCAGACCTTCGCCGATGGCGGCTGCGCACTCGGCAGCATCGGTCAGGCCGCGCTTGACGGCGATAGCGGTACCCAGGGTGTAAGCCCAGACAGCGTTATCAAAGCAGATGGGCTGCACACCGCGGACGATCTTGTCGCAGTCGATGCCCTTAGCGAGGAGCATCTCGTTGCAGGCGTCCAGAGATTCGAGGCCGTTGGCCTTCAGGCATGCCTCGATTTTCGGCATGCGGCGATCCATAGATTCAAAAGTTGCCATGAGTTGTTCCTCCTCTCTTATTCCTCACGCGGGTCGATGTACTTGACAGCGCCTGCTTCCTTGCTGAAGCGGCCGTAAGTACCCACGTTCTTCTCGTAAGCCTCGTTGGGGGTCTTGCCGTGACGGATGTCCTCCATCATCTTGCCCAGCTTGACGAACTG
Organism: Faecalibacterium sp. Marseille-P9590; assembly: GCF_017377665.1. Classification (NCBI taxonomy): domain Bacteria; kingdom Bacillati; phylum Bacillota; class Clostridia; order Eubacteriales; family Oscillospiraceae; genus Faecalibacterium; species Faecalibacterium sp. Marseille-P9590. The sequence goes on along the minus strand of NZ_JAFREF010000002.1, from coordinate 373,067 downwards.
ATAGCCGATGACCTCGCCGTTGGCATCCACAGCCAGCTTGTTGATGTAGCCCTCGGTCAGCTCCAGATAACGGACGCCCTTCTCCTTGGTGGAGAAGATGGTGCCGGTCATGGAGCGCAGGCCCTTGCCCAGGTCATCCAGACCTGCGCCGATGGGCAGACCGTCCTCAGAGAAAGCGGTCTGGCTGCGGCCGTAGACGATCTGCAGGAACAGCTCGCGCATAGCCACGTTGATGGCGTCGCAGACGAGGTCGGTGTTCAGAGCTTCCAGAATGGTCTTGCCGGGCAGGATCTCGCCTGCCATAGCAGCAGAGTGGGTCATGCCGGAGCAGCCGATGGTCTCCACCAGAGCCTCCTCGATGACGCCGTTCTTGATGTTCAGAGACAGCTTGCAGGTACCCTGCTGAGGTGCGCACCAGCCCACACCATGGGTGTAGCCGCTGATGTCCTTGATCTCATAGGCCTTGACCCATGCGCCCTCTTCGGGGATGGGGGCCGGACCATGCTTAGGACCTTTGGTGATCGGGCACATATTCTGTACTTGCTGCGAATAGGTCATAATCATACTCTCCTTTTGACAAATTGATGCCGTGCGGCAGAAGCTTCTCTCCCCTGCCGCCTTGCATTGACCGGGCCGTGCCGCTCTCTTTTCAGCGCCTTTCCCGGTACTACCACGCACAATTTTATTATAGAGGACGTTGGCCCAATTTGCAAGTCATTTCTGACAAATTTTTCGCAATCTTTTTGTCATTTTCGTTTTTCTGCGCAGGAGCGCAACTTCTCAATTCGGTTTTTTCTGCGGCTCCCGCCGCACCGGCGTGACGGCCCAGATGCAGGCGAAGCCCGCCGCCGCACCCGCGATGGCGAGGATGTGCCGTCCCTGCTCGAATCCCCAGAAATCAGCGATGCAGGGGAACAAAAGGCTTCCCACGCTCTGGCCCAGCGCCAGAAAGCCGTAGTTCACCCCGGCGTGGGGCAGGCCGAACAGATCGGTGGAGAGGGTGGGCAGTACCGCCGCCAGCGCCGAGTAGCAGAACGTCAGCCCCGCATACACTGCCACGACGGCCCATCCCCGGGCAAACAGGAACGCCGCCGAAAGCCCCAGCGACACGCCGAAGAGGATGAGGTCGGTGGGGCGGCGGCCGATCTTGTCGCTGATCAGGGGCATCAGCAGCCGTCCGGCCGCACTGCCCACACTGCCCAGCACCACGGCCCAGAGGGCGGCGCTCTCGTCCAGCCCCCGCTCCATGCCAAGTTTCAGGATGATGGGGCTGAACAGCAGCACCGCCGGGGTGGAAAAGCAGACCGCTCCGGCGCAGAGCCAGTACTGCCGCGTGCCAAGCATCTGCCGGGGCGAGAGGTCGAGGGGCGGCGCGGCCTTAGCCTTTCCCTGCTGGCTGGGCCGAGGTTTTTCGGGCGGCGGGTCGGTCAGCAATGCACTGCCCGCGAGGCAGACCGGCAGGGTCAGCGCACCCAGCGCCCAGAACGCGCCCCGGATACCCTGCACCGGTCCGAAACCCCGCAGCGCCGTGCGGACAAAGACGGTCAGGAACGCTCCGCTCAACCCCACTGCGCCCCCGATGACGCCGGTGGCGAGGCCCTTCCGGCCCTTGTACCACTTCTGAGCGCAGGACTGGATGGACGGATAGAGAAAGGCTGTGCCGAGCCCTGCCGGGATGCTGAACACCCCGAAAAAAGCCTTTCCCTTCTCTGCCGGGAGAGCCGCCGCCGCGAAGAATCCGCCGCAGAGCAGACCCGTCCCCCACAAAGCTGCAAAGCGAGGGCCGTGCTTATCCTGCAGAAAGCCGCCGATGACGCACCCTATGCCGAAAAATGCGATGAGCACTCCGAAGGCATAGCCTGCCCCCTGCTCACTGAGGCCGTATTCCTCCATGACAGGTCTTTGAAACACGCCCCACGCGGCGGGCAGGCCTGTCAATACCTGGATGGCCGCGCCCGCCGTCAGGATGGCCCAGGGTCTTGTTTTCTGCATTTCGTGCATCACCTCAGAGAATAGTGTGTCCTTTTCGATTGACAAAAAGGCAGTATTCTTTATAATAGATAAGTATTGGATGTTATTTTATTTTTGATATACAGAAAGAGGACTATATTATGAAAACTCAGGCCTTAAAAGGTATGCGCGACCTTCTGCCCAACGAGCAGACCCTGCGCGACTACATTCAGGGCAAAATTCTCGAGACTTACCGCGCATCCGGCTTCGAGCGCATCTCCACCCCCATGCTGGAGGATATGGAGAACCTCGACAAGTCCGACGGCGGCGACAACCTGAACCTCATCTTCAAAGTGCTCAAGCGCGGCGACAAGCTCACCGCCGCCCTGAACTCCGGCGACCCGAAAGAGCTCTCCGACATGGGCCTGCGCTATGATCTGACCCTGCCCCTGAGCCGCTTCTACGCCGCCAACAAGGACAAGCTCCCCCACCCCTTCAAGGTCATCCAGACCGACCGCGTCTTCCGCGCCGAGCGCCCCCAGAAGGGCCGTCTGCGCGAGTTCGTCCAGTGCGACATCGACATTCTGGGCGACGAGAGCCCCAACGCCGAGGTCGAGCTCATCGACGTGACCACCCGCGCCCTGCTGGGCATCGGCTTCGACGGCTTCACCGTCAACATCAACGACCGCCGCATCCTGCGCGGGATGCTGGAGAGCATGGGCTTTGCCGCCGACACGCTGGATTCCGTCTGCATCACCTTCGACAAGATGGATAAGATCGGTGCCGACGGTGTGAAGGCTGAGCTTCTCGAGAAGCAGCTGCCCGAGAGCGCGGTCAACGCACTGGCCGACTTCATCGCCGCCGGCGAGGTGACGCTGGACGCTGTGGCCGCCCGCTGCGCAGACCCCGCCATCGCCGACGACCTCAAGTACGTCCTCGCTACTGCCAACGCCATGGCCGCAGGCCGCTATCAGGTGGCCTACTGCCCCAGCCTCGTGCGTGGTCAGGGCTACTACACCGGCATGGTGTTTGAGATCACCTGCCCGCAGTTCAGCGGCGCAGTCGCCGGCGGCGGCCGCTATGACAACATGGTGGGCAAGTTCCTCGGCACTCAGGTGCCGGCAGTCGGCTTCTCCATCGGCTTCGAGCGCGTCTGCGGCATCCTGCTCGAGCAGGGTTATCAGATCCCCGGCGCAAAGCAGAAGATCGCACTGCTCTACGGTAAGGACGCTGACTTCACCGCCGTCCTGAGCAAGGCCGCTGCCCTGCGCGATACCTACAACGTCACCGTCCTGCCTCAGGGCAAGAAGCTCGGCAAGCAGCTGGGCCAGCTGGAAGCCGCAGGCTTTGCCGGTGCCGCCTTCATGGACAAGGACGAGGTAAAGGTCTTTGCCGCTCAGTAAGGGCTGAACAAACCAAAAGCACTGCACTCCCCAAAAGCGGGCGGGTGCAGTGCTTTTTTGCGTTTATGGCTGCCGGGTCAGCCGGTTTTTTTGGCGTTGGGGTACACCCGCTCCATCCGGGCGTTGTCAAAATGTTCGTCGAGGAAGACGTCCAGCTGGTTCGCCGGGGCGAGGCCGCTGGTGCGGGCGTCGTACCGGGCCAGCGCCAGTGCCGAAAGCCCCATGTTCACGGCCATGAACACCGTCAGCACCACGGTCATCCAGGGCAGGATGTGCTTTTTCAGGTTTGCCATCAGCTTTGCGACGAGGGGGTAGCCGTACCGGATCCAGACCACCGCCGCGATGCCCCAGAAAAAGCAGTAGAGCAGATTGACACGGCCTCCCAGATTGAACTTGAAGCCGCTGTAGTCCCAGAAGATGACGCCGAACAGCAGCTCACCCACGGCGCTGCAGATATACTCATATGCGCCGCCCATCACGAAGCCGAACAGGAAGATGGAGCGGTCGCTCCGCTCCTCGCTGCCCCGCAGCAGGACCGCCGCCATGACCAGCGCCAGCCCCCACACCACGCTGAAGGGTCCCCACACGAGGCTCGAGCGGCTCATCCAGACGCCCGCCGTCACCCGGCAGAACAGCGTCTCCACCACGTCGCCGAGGAAAGCCCCGATGACAAAGAGCCAGACAAGGTCGCCGAAGCTCAGAGCCTTTTCTTTCTGAACAGTCGGCTCGGGCTGGACGATGGCCGGGTAAGCCCGCTGGATACGCTTTTCCACATGGGCGATGAGCCGCTGGCGCAGCTTGTCCGAGTGCTTTTCCAGCTCGAGGTTGAGCTGTTCCAGCCTCGGATGGCTGGCGGCGTACCGGTTGACGGCCAGCGCTGCGCCCAGCTGGTCGAGGACGGCCAGCGTCATCGCCGCCCAGACGCCGATATGCAGCAGCCAGCCCGGCAGCAGGGCGCAGAGCCGCAGCAGCAGGACGTTGCCCCACAGCACGCTTGCCATGCCCAGCAGGCCCCAGAGCACCGAGTACTGCAGGCAGACGTAGCCGTCCAGATTGAACTTTTTATCTGAGTAGTCCCACCAGCGGCGGCGGTGCATCCTCTCGAGCAGCTTGGCCGTCACCCACTCCACCACGGTGGCGTTGGCCGCACAGCCGAAGAAGAGGGCCACCGGCGTCGAGCGCAGGTCGGCAAAGCCCACCGCCATCAGCACAGCCGACGTACCGTAGACGAAGCAGAACGGGCCGGACGCCACGCCGCGGTTGACGAAGGCGCGGCCCTTGATGGTCGCCACCACCGTCTCGGCTACCCATCCGAGGAACGAGTAGACCAGATAGATGACGCAGAGGGTATAAAAATTCAGCTCCATTGCGTGTTTCCTTTCTCATATAAACGGTTATAGAGCTATTGTATGCAGTTTTGGCCGCGTCCGCAAGAGGGAGACGGGATTTTTACGCAAAAAGGCCGCTGTAAGAAACCTCTCCGTCAGCGCTAACGCGCTGCCACCTCCCCTAGCGAGGGGAGGCTTTGGCATGACGGATAGCCTTGCCTTTTCGCCAGAGGCTCCCCTCGGTAGGGGAGCTGTCGAGCGAATGCGAGACTGAGAGGTTATTTTACAGCGGCCTGTATTTTTTATAAGGGTAAATCGCTCCGACTCAGCTTACAGCTGGCTCTTGTACAGCTCCACGATCTCCTCCACGCTGGTGTCGCGGGGGTTGCCGGGACGGCAGGCGTCAGCATAAGCGGACTCGGCGAGGAACTGGATATCCTCTTCCTTCAGGATGCCGTTCAGGTTTGCGGGGATGCCCACGTCAGCGCTCAGCTGCTTGACAGCGGCGATGGTGGCATCTGCGGCCTGTGCGTCGTTCATCTCGTCGATGCCCTTCACGCCCATGGCCTTACCGACGGCACGATAGCGCTCACCGGCGACGGTCTTGTTGTACTCCAGACCGACGGGCAGCAGGATAGCGCAGGCCACGCCGTGGGGAGTGTCATACAGAGCGGACAGGCCGTGTGCCATGGAGTGGACGATGCCCAGACCCACATTGGAGAAGCCCATGCCGGCGATGTACTGGCCCAGAGCCATGCCCTCACGGCCTTCCGGAGTGTTCTGGACAGCGCCGCGCAGGTTCTCACTGATGAGCTTGATGGCTTCCAGATGGAACATATCGGAGATGGTGCAATGGCCCTTGGTGATGTAGCCCTCGATGGCGTGGGTCAGAGCGTCCATGCCGGTGGCGGCAGTCAGACCCTTGGGCATGGAGGCCATCATATCGGGGTCAACCACAGCGATCTCGGGGATGTCGTTGGTATCGACGCAGACGAACTTGCGCTTCTTCTCGACATCGGTGATGACGTAGTTGATGGTGACTTCAGCGGCAGTACCGGCAGTGGTGGGGACCGCGATGGTAAAGACGGCGTGCTTCTTGGTGGGAGCGACGCCTTCCAGAGAGCGCACATCGGCGAACTCGGGGTTGTTGATGATGATGCCGATGGCTTTTGCGGTGTCCATGGAAGAGCCGCCGCCGATGGTCACGATGCAGTCAGCCTCTGCGGCCTTGAAAGCGGCCACGCCGTCCTGCACATTTGCGATGGTGGGGTTGGGCTTGATCTCACTGTAGACGGTGTAGGCGAAGTTTGCAGCGTCCAGCAGGTCGGTGACCTTCTTGGTGACGCCGAACTTGAGAAGGTCGGGGTCAGAGCAGACGAAAGCCTTCTTGTAACCGCGGGCGGTCAGCTCGGGAACGATGTTCTCGATAGCGCCGTGGCCATGATAAGAAATAGTATTCAGAACGATACGATCAGCCATTGGTAAAACCTCCTGATTTTGCGCCCCGCCGGGCGGCGGGTACGACTCTCTTTGCTTTTACTTTACCACTTTGTTAAAATTTGTTCAATATCAATTCTTATGATTTCCATGAAATTTTTATACTTTTTTGAGTTTTTGCAGAGAAAGTAGACAAAATCAAAGGTTTGTTGACAGCAAAGCGCCCTCCGGCGCGGGCCGGAGGGCGCTTTGAATGATTCTTTACTTTCCTGCGCCCTCGCCCGCGAAGAACTCCTTCGTGAGCTTTGCCACCGTGCCGGACAGCAGGAGCAGGGCCATAAGGTTCGGAATGCTCATCAGTCCGTTGAAGGTGTCGGCGATGCTCCACAGCAGGCCCAGATCGACCGTCGCGCCCAGAATGGACACGAAGGAGTAGACCACGAGGAAGGGGCCGACCACCTTGTCGGTGTGGAACAGGAACTCGATGCACCGGGAGCCGTAGAGACCCCAGCCGATGATGGTGGAGAATGCAAAGCTGCAGAGCGCCACCGCCGTAAAGATGGACGACCAGCCGCCGTAGGTGGCCGTAAAGCCGGAGATGGTCAGTTCTGCGCCTGCCGCACTGCCATAGCCCACCGGCACGCCGCTGCACAGGATGACCATGGCGGTCAGGGTGCAGATGACGATGGTGTCGGCGAAGACCTCGAAGATGCCGAACATCCCCTGCTTGACGGGCTTGCGGGTGTCGGCGCAGGCGTGGGCGATGGAGCCGGTGCCGAGGCCAGCCTCATTGGAGAAGATGCCGCGAGAAACGCCCTTCTGCATACTGAGGAAGATGCTGCCGATGGCACCGCCGGTGAAGGCCTGCGGGTCAAATGCACCGCCGACGATGGAGGCCAGCACCGCCGGGAAGCGCCGGTAGTTGATGACCACGACGCCCAGCGCCAGCACGACGTAGAACAGTGCCATGAACGGCACCAGCTTCTCGGTCACGCTGCCGATGCGCTTGACGCCGCCCAGCAGCACCATAGCCACCATCATGGCCACCACCACGCCCACGACGAGGTTGACCGTGGGCAGGATGCTGTTCAGGCTGCTGCCGTAGGCCAGCAGGGCCGAGTCGATGGCTGTGACGATGGTGTTGACCTGGGTGGCGTTGCCGGTGCCGAAGACCGTCAGCACGCCGAACAGCGAGTACAGCACCGCGAGGAACTGCCACCGGCTGCCGAGGCCGTTTTTAATATAGTACATGGGGCCGCCCACCAGCTCGCCGTTTTTGTTCCGCTCGCGGAAATGCACAGCCAGCGTCACTTCGGAAAACTTGGTACACATGCCCAGCAGAGCCGAGCACCACATCCAGAACACCGCACCCGGCCCGCCGATGGCGATCGCGCCCGCCACGCCGGCGATGTTGCCGGTGCCGACGGTAGCGGCCAGCGCCGTACACACTGCCTGGAACGGAGTCATCGCGCCGTCGGAGGCATCCTTTTTGCGGAAGATGCGGCCAATGGTCGTTTTGATGGCATAGGGGAATTTCCGGAGCTGCAAAAAGCCTGTCCGCACACTGAGCAGCAGGCCCACGCCGATGATGCAGACCATCGCCGGGATGCCCCAGATAAAGCTGTTGACCGCCTGATTGACGGCTGTGATGGTTTCGAGCATACTTTTACGCCTTTCTTTTTCACTTTGACACAACGAAAATTATTTTATCGTATTTTAAGCGGCCTGTCAATTTACTTTGAACGTGAAATCTGCACGTCCCGGCTGAAAGTTTGTTAAAATAGCTTCACCTTTATTTTCTCTACTTCTTTGCCGCTTTTTTGCCCGTCAAAGCCCTACACAAACCGCGCGGGTTGTGCTATGATAAGGGTGAAATTTCGGTTTGGCACTGTCAACCGCAAGGAGATGTCATGGATGTCTGAAACATCTGTTCTAATGGATACGCTGCGGCAGGAAGGGGTCTCCCCCGACCTGCTGCGCGCTGTGGAAGAATACCGTACCGCCCACCCGCTGGCGGAGGCCCTGCGCCCCCGCATCCCCTCCCCTGCCTTCGTCTACTACGGCAGAGAGGTGTGGGAGCAGGCGCTGGCCGCCCTGCTCTGCGGCGAAAATCTGCTGCTGGCGGGCGGCAAGGCCACCGGCAAGAACGTGCTGGCCGAAAACCTCGCCGCCGCCTTCGGACGCCCCGCGTGGGACATCTCGTTCCACGTCAATATGGACGCGGCGTCCCTCATCGGCATGGACACCTTCGAGGGCGGACAGGTCAAGTTCCGCCCCGGCCCGGTCTACCGCTGCGCCCAGAGCGGCGGCTTCGGCGTTCTGGACGAGATCAACATGGCCAAAAACGAGGCGCTGGCCGTCCTGCACGCGGTGCTGGATTTCCGCCGCGCCATCGATGTGCCGGGCTACGAGCGCATCCCGCTGGCCGAGGAGACCCGCTTCATCGCCACCATGAACTACGGCTACGCCGGCACCCGTGAGCTGAACGAGGCCCTCACCTCCCGCTTCGTGGTCATCCAGATGCCCACCATCACCGAGGAGAACCTCGAAAAGCTCCTGCGCACCCAGTTCCCCGATTTGAACAGCAAGTATGTCAGGCAGTTTGCCCTGCTCTTCCTCGATTTGCAGAAAAAGTGCGACAGCGCAGAGATCTCCACCAAAGCTCTCGACCTTCGCGGTATGCTGGACGCTCTGCGCCTGATGCGCCGGGGCGTCGCTGCCGGGGCTGCGCTGGACATGGGCATCACCAACAAAGCCTTCGACTCCTACGAACAGGGCCTCATCCGGGATGCCATTGCCGCCCGCATCCCGGCCCAGCTCACCGCCGCAAAGCTCTTCGATTAAAAAGGGGCGTTTTTATGGAAGCGCAGAGCTACACCGCCGAAGAGCGGCGGGCCGCCAATCAGGTGTGGGCGGCGGCAGGAGCCTACGGCTTCGAGCCGCTGTTCCTCGCCCGGAACACCGACGGTACCATTGATTTTTACATGAACTGCGTCGTGGGGCTGGTCCACAAATATTACGGCGACGAGCTGGTACGCAGCCTCTTTGACGCATGGGAGGGCGACATCCGGCAGGCCATGCTGGACGATTTGACCTGGCTCTACCTCGAGAGCGCGGCCTACGCGCTGGAACTGCCCCGCCGCCCGGTGCTTTCGGCCCTCCGCCGCGCCCATGCGGACTACTTTTTCGGCATCCAGTACAAGCTCTCGCGGCAGGAGTGGATGGCGAAGAACCAGCTGGTCTACTCCATGCAGGCCGCGCGCTGGCGGGCTGTGCAGGGGCGCACGCCGCCGGTCATGACCCCCTACGAAAAGAATCTCGACGCCGCCCTCAGTCCCGAGACGCCCCCGAAGCCGGACGAGCTGAAAGCCGCACTGCTGGCCGTCTACGCCAAATTCGAGCTGTTCAACGGCACGGTGCATCAGAAGGCCGGGCTGCATCTCCATCTGGACGGTCTGCTGGCGTCCCTCATGACCCGCACCATGCCCACCCAGATGATAAAGACCGACCGGGTGACGGTGGAGCATTCCGGCTCGGTGGACGCCTCCGGCAGCGGCATCCACGCCGACAAGCGGCTGGCCCACATCACCCTGCGCCAGCGCGCCGAGGAAGACCGCGCCTACATCGAAAGCTGCTTTGGCCGGTCGCTCTACCCGCCCGAACGGCTGCGGAAGGCCGAGCAGGAGCTTTGCACCGGGGAGCATCTGGGCTGTCACCTCTGGTTTGCCTCCGGCGTCCCCAGCCCGGAGCAGGCCCCTACCCCCGAGGCAAAGCACCTGGCCGAACAGGCCCAGCTTCAGGCTGAGCGGAACCGGGCGTACTATTCGAAAAATCTCGAGCTTCACCGCAGCGTCGTGCTGCGGCTGACCGAACAGATACGCAACTGCATCCTCGTCCACCAGCAGCCCAACGCCCGGGTCGCCCGCAGCGGTAACCTCGACCCGGAGCGGGTCTGGCGCACCGTCATGGACGACGACCGGGTGTTCCGCTGTGCGGAGGAAGAGAACCACTCGTCCTTCACCGTTGACCTGCTGCTGGATGCTTCGGCTTCCCGCCTCCACTGTCAGGAGGTCATCGCGGCGCAGGGGTCTATCCTCGCCCAGAGCCTCGCGGCCTGCGGCATCCCGGTGCGGGTGAGCTGCTTTTCCAGCCTGCGGGGCTACACCGTCCTGCGGGTGCTCAAGGGCTTCAAGGAGAAGAGCTTACAGGGCATCTGCCAGTATTTCGCCTCGGGCTGGAACCGGGACGGTCTGGCTCTGCGGGCCGCAGGCGACCTCATCGGCTTCGACCCCGGCCCCGCCGCGCGGCACCTGCTCATCCTCCTGACGGACGCTTCCCCCAACGACAGCCGCCGCATCCCGCCCTCTCCCGATGACCCGCTGGGCCGCGACTACGGCGGCAGCGCGGGCGTGGAGGACGCCGCCGCCGAGGTGCGGGCGCTGCAGCGGAAGGGTCTGCGAGTCTCCGCCGTCTTTATGGGCGAAGACGCCAGCGCCGCCGACGCCTCCCGCATCTACGGCAAGAACATGGCCCGCATCCGGGGCATGGACCAACTGGCCCGGGCCGCAGGCCGACTCATCCAGAACGAGATACGGGAGCTGGGCGACTGAATCATAATAATGTACGGGGCCGCTGTGCAGTTGTATCTGCTGCCAGCGTCCCCGTATTTTTGTTGTCATTCACAACCATCTTGTTTTGCATTGCAGAAGAATCAAAAAGTTTTTTGGTTTATTTGCAAACTTATAGTTGTATTCTGGCGCAATTTATGATATACTACAACCAACAAAGGGCCGCACACCTACACATCACCCCGCGCCCACAGGAAGGAGAACCGCTATGGATGCCGCACGTTATTTTGAAGAGATGCATCTTGCCATGTCCAGCCAGAAGCCTGAGTACCGCCTTGTGCTCAGCGTCAAGGTCCAAGACCTCGGAGGCGCAGACGCTTATCTCGAGCTGCGGCAGGAGCCGGTCAGCGGCAAGGCCCGGGTGTTCTATTCCACGATGGGACGTCAGAAGCTGAACTTCCAGCTCGTCCGCAAAGGGTGGCAGAGCTGCCACAACGCCTCGGGCGAGCTGACGGGGCGCTTCCCCGCCACCGCCGACGGTCTGCTGGCCCAGACGGATTTCTCTGCTTTTGTCCGGGACGACGCCCTCGACAGCGGCCGGATGGCGCGCATTCTGGATGTTCTGGCCCATACTGCCGGTGGTTGTGGGACGGTCTCCCCTTCTGCTGCCCGGGAGGGTGCGCTCATCACGGTGGAGCGGTTCGTGGGCCGTCCCGCCCATTGGAGCTATTGGAGCACCCGCGCCGCAGAGCAGCTGAACATCGCGGCCATCCTCTGCTGGCTGGGCGACTACCTCGCCGGGGCCGAGCGCCGCACCCTGCAGAGCTGCCCGGAGGCCATGCAGCTTGCCGCCGCATGGCAGGCCGCGCTTTTCACTCCCCTGCCCCAGACGGCCCAGCGGCCTCAGCCTGTACAGTCCCGGCCCGTCCGCCGTGCGCCTGTGGTCGAGAACAAGCGCTGGCAGAGCATCCTCGCCGTGCTGGCGACGGTGTAACAGAAAGGCCTCCCGCATTGGGAGGCCCATCGCCGTATCCGGCGCGCATTCGTTCATATTTTCAGTTTCGAGAAATCGGTGCAGAGATATTCATAGAGCTTGTCAACGGCCTGAAATCCCATCTTCGCATACAGTTCCTTCGGTGTATCCTCGGAGTCAGCGTGAAGATACAGGATCTCTCCGCGCTCCTGCGCCTTTTCGGCAATATGCTTCATCAGGGTCATGGCGATGTACTGGTGCCGGAAATCCTCGTCCACCAGCAGGCCGTCCATGCAGACATACCCATCGGATGCGAAAATATAGCAATCACCCACCAGCTTCCCGCCCAGATACGCGCCGAGGTAGGTCAGCTTTTCCCGGAGGTTCCGGTTGTTCCGCACGGTAAAATCATCTCCGTACAACGGGCCGTAGTATTTCAGTTCGTGCTGTTCCAGCTGGTCTGCGTCCGGGGCCTTGATCGAGACGTCCGGGTTCGTTTTCCAGCTGCGGATGTCTGTTTCCGGGGGCAGAACCATCGTCAGGGTCTCTTCGCACTCCATGCCGAATGCATCGGCCAGCGGCTCGTACCCTTCCAGCTTGAGGAAGGTGTCTCCCCGCTCTTTCTGGTAGGCCAGCGCGGCCCGGACTTCATCTTCCGAGGGCTGGCTGTAATAGCAGAACGCGTTGTGGTCGTATTTATCGCGCAGCTCGCTGTCCTCCCGCTTGGTCAGATGCTCTGAAACGGTGTGAGACGCGGAAAACAACCGGTAAAAGCTTTCATCGGTCTTTCTTGTAGGGTTCATTGCGCTCCTCCAAAACTTATCGCTCACTTCCACCCCCGCGCCGAGGGGTCGAGCATCTCGGCGGCGGAGTAGATAAGGGCATTGCAGATGGCCGCAGCGACGTTGCTGCCGCCCTTGCGGCCCATCGCCACGATGGCCGGTACATCATGCTTTTCGCAGACGGCGAAGAGCCGCTCCTTGCTCTCCACCACGTTCACAAAGCCCACCGGCACACCGATGACCAGTGCGGGCCGCAGGCCGCTTTCGATTTGTTCTGCAATCGTCAGCAGAGCCGTGGGCGCGTTGCCGACGGCGAGGATGGCCCCGGGATGCTCCTGCGCTGCCTTTTTCATCGCTGCGACGGCCCGGGTGGTGCCAGCCTCTTTTGCGGCGGCGGCCACCTCGGGGTCAGCCATATAACAGCAGGCCGTGCCGCCCAGCTTCGCCAGACCGGGTTTGGTGATGCCGGCCAGCGCCATATTCGTATCGGTCACGATGACGGCCCCGGCGTGGAGGGCCTTGACGGCCTGCTCCACCGCGCGGGGGGTGAAGTGGAGATTCCGCGCATAGTCGAAGTCGGCGGTGGTGTGGATGACCCGCTTGACCACGGCTTCGTGCTCGGGCGGCGGGGTCAGGCCCATCATTTCCAGCTCTTCGGTGATGATGTGGAAGCTCGTCCGCTCAATGTCAGCAGGTAAATGATGCTGCGGCGTCAATATTCTATCCCCTTTCGTGCTTTTATCCCCTTCTGGTAGGGGTGGCGGTGGCATTTCATCTCGGTGGAGTAGTCGGCGGCGTCCAGCATCCACTGGGGCGGCGTGTGGGCCGTCAGGACGCACTCACACCCAGCAGGCCGCTCCAGAACGGCCTTTTTTAATAGATCGACGTCCACCATATCCAGCTCTTCTGCGCTCCCGGCTTCGTCCAGTATCAGCAGGTCGGCAGGCTGTGCTATGGCGGCGGCGAGGTTCTGGTTTTGCAGTTCCCGGGTCGCGGCCTTTTCCTCCGGCGTCATCTGAAAGACGAATTTCTGCCCGGCCTTGCCCCGGTAGATCTCCGCGCCAAGCTGGGCCAGAAGCGGTATCTCGCCGCTGTTCCCTCCCTTCAAAAACTGGACGATGACCACCCGCTTCCCGGACCCCAGCGCACGGAGCGCAAGACCCATAGCGGCGGTGGTCTTCCCCTTTCCGTCGCCCCAGTACAGATGCAAAAGTCCCTGTTCCATTCAGCGCCTCTCCATTCCCATCGCGGCATACACCGCGTCCATATCCAGCGCCCCGCGCACGCCGTCGGCCAGGATGTCGAACTGCTGGCGGCGGTACTCTTCCATCGGGATGAGGGCCGCGTCGGAGGGGTCGATGCCCTTCCGGCGGCAGAGCCAGCCCGCCAGCGCCTCGGTCAGCGTGCCAGTGTCGAACAGACCGTGGAGGTAGGTGCCGAATACATTGCCCTGCACACAGCCTTCCCGGCCTCCGTCGGGGTAGTGGGCGAAGGGTCCGCCCTCAGCCTCGGTCACGCCGGTGTGTATCTCGTAGCCTTCCAGCTCTGCACCCGCAAAGGGGGCGGCGGCGGTCGCTTTGACCTGTGCGCGGCGCTTCTGCTCGCTGAACACGGTCCGGGTGGGCAGCAGACCCAGCCCCCGCAGAGTCTGCGGCCGGCCACTCTCGCTGCCGGTGGGGTCGTCGAGGGTCTGGCCCAGCATCTGGTAGCCGCCGCAGACGCCCAGCACCGGCGTGCCTTTCGCGGCCAGCTTGAGCAGAGCCGTTTCCAGCCCGCACTGCCGCAGCCAGAGCAGGTCGTCCACCGTGTTTTTCGTGCCCGGCAGCAGGATGAGGTCGGGTGCGCCCAGCTCATGAGCGTTCGAAACATACCGCACACCCAGCAGCGGGTGCTGTTCCAGCGGCATGAAGTCCGTAAAATTGGACAGATGCGGCAGACGGATGATAGCCGCATCCAGCGGCTTTTTGCCGTCCCGCATCTCGAGGCGCTGGCTCAGGGAGTCCTCGTCCTCGATGTCCACCTTCAGGTACGGTACGACGCCCACCACGGGCAGATGGGTCTTTTCTTCCAGCATCGAAAGGCCGGGGCGCAGAATTTCTACGTCTCCACGGAATTTATTGATGACGAGTCCCTTGATGCGCCGGCGTTCTTTTTCTTCCAGCAGCTCCACCGTGCCGTATAGCTGGGCGAACACGCCGCCCCGGTCGATGTCGCCCACCAGAAGCACCGGCGCGTCCACCATCTCGGCGAGGCCCATGTTCACGATGTCCTCGCTCTTGAGGTTGATTTCCGCCGGGCTGCCCGCGCCCTCGATGACAATGACGTCAGCCTCCTCGGCGAGGCTGTCATACGCCTTCAGGATGTCCGGCACCAGCTGCCGTTTCGTGCGGAAATACTCCGACGCTTTCATCTGGCCCCGCACCTCGCCGTTGACGATGACCTGACTGCCCACGTCACTGCTGGGCTTCAGGAGGATGGGGTTCATCCGCACGTCCGGCTCGACACCGGCGGCCTGCGCCTGCACCACCTGCGCCCGGCCCATCTCGAGGCCGTCCTTGGTGACGAAGCTGTTCAGAGCCATGTTCTGGCTCTTGAACGGCACGGCGCGCAGGCCGTCCTGCGCAAAGATGCGGCAGAGCGCCGCGCAGAGCAGACTTTTGCCTGCACCGCTCATCGTACCCTGCACCATGATGCATTTTGCCCTGCTCATCCCAGCACCTCTTTCATAAGTTCCAGCAGCCGGGCGTTCTCGGGGGCCGTGCGCACCGCCGTGCGGTACCACTCCGGCCCGAGGCCCGGATAATTCGCGCAGCTGCGCACCTGTGTTCCCAGCGGGCGAAGCCTCTCATTCAGGTCGGCGGGCGCGCGGAAGAGCAGATAGTTTGCCTTTCCGTCGATGACCCGCAGACCCAGCGCCCGCAGGCCCGCCGTCAGAACGGGCCGCTGCCGGGCGATGAGCGCGCGCACCTCGTCCACATAAGCGGTTTCTTTCAGGGCCGCGACGCCTGCCGCCTGCGCCAGACTGGACACGGCCCACGGCTGGCCCGCTGTCTGCATTTTTTCCAGAAGCGTTTCGTCGCCGCAGAGGCAGTAGCCCAGCCGGACGCCGGCCATGCCGTAGAGCTTGGTGAAAGCTTTCAGGATGACGAGGTTTCCACTTTCCAGCAGAGGCTTCGCAGTCCACCCGTCGGCGTCGGGCAGAAAGTCCAGAAAGCACTCATCTACGGCCAAAATCGTGCGGCACTCCCCGCACCGGCGCAGCAACTTTTTCACCAGTTCGGGTGAGGCCAGCTGCCCCGTCGGGTTGTTCGGCTGGCAGAGGAACACCATGTCGATGCTCTCGTCCACGGCGTCCACGAGGGCGTCCGTCGGGGCGAAATCATTCGTTTCATCGAGGAAGAATCGTTTCACTTCGCACCCCACCGTATCCAATGCAGAGGCGTACTCGGCAAAAGTCGGGGCTGTCACCAGCGCCTTATGGGGCTTTACGGCCCAGACCAGCCGGAAGATGAGGTCTGCCGCGCCGTTGCCGCAGAGGATACGCTCCTGCGGCACACCCTCGGCCCGGCTCAGCGCCGCCCGCAGGGTGCGGCAGAGGGGGTCGGGGTAGCGGTCGGCCAGAGGCAGTGCATCCCGGATGGCCTGCGCCACCCCTTCGGGCAGACCGAGTGGGCTGACGTTCGCCGAAAAATCCAGCGCGTCGCGGCCAAAGCGTTCGCGGTAGCCCATCCAGTCACCGCCGTGGACCAGTTGTTTCATCCCAAGAACCCCCGTATTGCACATCCAAACGCCAGCGCAAACCCGCTGGCTACATACATCATCCGATCTGCCCGCAGAATATCCTCCGGCTCGATGGGCCGCAGCGGATCGCCGATGGTGGGCTTCGGATAATATTCCCCGAAATAGTAGGCCGGCCCGGCCAGCTGAACGCCCAGCGCGCCCGCGCAGGCGCTCTCAGTCTGGGCGCTGTTGGGGCTTGCGTGATTGCGGCGGTCCCGCCGCCAGATACGCCATGCACCCTTGGCGTCATTGCGGGTGAACGCCGCCGCCATGATCCAGAGCAGCGCCGCCAGACGGCTCGGGATATAGTTCGCCACATCGTCCAGTTTTGCAGCGGCGCGGCCAAAGTAGAGATATTTTTCGTTTTTGTAGCCCAGCATACTGTCCATGGTGTTGATGGCCTTGTAGGTCAGGGCCAGCGGCGCACCGCCCAGCAGCATATAAAGCAGCGGCGCAATGACGCCGTCGCTGGCGTTCTCGGCCACCGTCTCCACCGCCGCTTTGGTCACGCCCTCGGCGGTCAGAGCTTCCGTGTCGCGGCCCACGATGCGGCTCACGGCCTTCCGGGCAGCGGGCAGGCTGCCTTTTTTCAGCTCGACATAGACATTCGTGCTCTCCTGCGCCAGTCCCTTTGCAGCCAGCGCCTGCCCGCACCAGAACATCTGGACGGCCAGCCCCAGCAGCGGGTGAAGCATCGCCGCGCCCCAGCAGACAAGGCCCGTGAACAGCAGCGTTCCTACCGGCAGGCAGAACGCCAGCACCGCGCCGCCCAGCAGCTCGCCCTGAGGCGTTTTGGGCAGGCGGGCGCGGAGGAATTTTTCCAGCCGGGAGATTGCTTTGCCCATGTACACCACCGGGTGGGGCAGCCACGCCGGGTCGCCGAAAATGGCATCCAGCACGAAGCCTCCCAGCACAGCCCAGTCTGTCATCATACGCCGGCCTCCGCGTCTTTCGTGTACTGCACGGTCTTCACGAGGTGGAGCTGGCGCTTCTCGGCCCAGTCGGCGGCATCCAGCACATAGCCGCCCGCGTTGGGGCCACACCACGCATAATAACCGCGCCTGGGCAGGGCGTACCGCTCCATGGCCGCCATCTGGGTGCCGCCGTGGGCCAGGATGACCAGCAGCTCTTCGCCGTCGGCCAGCGCCTTGTCCACCAGAGCAGAGAAGGCATTGCAGATGCGGTTCGAGAAGTCGTCCTTCCGCTCACCGTCGGGGCATTTGCTCTCGCAGTTGGCCTGCACCCACGCCTGATAATCGGCGTCGTGCTCCATCTCGACGTAGTTTTTGCCCTCGAAGCTGCCGAAGCACATCTCCTGCAGGTCCTTCACGACCACGAGCTCTGCCTCCGGGAAGAGCACCCGGGCCGTCTGGGCCGTCCGCTGCAGCGGGGTGATATAGACCACCTTCGGGTCGATGTCGGCCCGGCGCAGCTGGCTCAGACCCTCCGCCGAGAGCGGGATGTCGCGCTGGCCCTGATAGCGTTTCTGGGCGTTGTATTCGGTCAGGCCGTGACGCAGCAGATAAATCAACATTGGGGTAATTCTCCTTTCAATACTGTCGGAATGCCGCAGAACATCTGCACCACGCAGTCGGCGCGCTCTGCCAGCAGGCAGGCCAGCCGTCCGGCGGCCTCCCGCCCGGCGCGCTCCTCAGCATCCATCGGGACAACACCGCCGCCGACCTCGGTGGCGATGACAATATCATATTCCGCCAGCTCCCGGGCCAGCGTTTCGAGCTGCTCCGGGGTCTGAGTCTCGGCGGCGGCGTCCTGCACATCGGCGATGACGCTGCCCCGGAAGTTCCGCGCAAAGGTGCGCTTGCCGCTGTAGAGCGGCCCTGTGATGAACATCATTTACAGCACTCCTCCCCACTGGCTGACGGCCAGCGCCGCCAGCATCCACAGCTCGGCCCGCTGTAAAAACCACCCGGCCAGGTCGCCGGTGATGCCGCCAAACTGCTTTTTTGCCACGAAATAATAGCGCCACAGCGCCAGAAGCGCTGCTGCCGCCAGCCCGCCGCCGCCCAGCGCCGTCAGCGCCAGGATGAGCAGAGCCGACAGGCCGCAGAGAAAGCGGCAGACGGTCTGCTTGTCGGCCGCTGTGGCAAAAGTATGGGCGAGGCCGGTGTCTTTCGCCAGCGGGAACGCCGCCACGGCAAAGCCCGACAGCGCCCGCTCCAGCACCAGCGCCAGCGTCCAGCACAGGCCCGCCCGGGGTGTGAACCGCACACTGCCGCAGAGGCCGAAGTAGGCCACAAAGTAGCAGCACAGCCGGATGACAGCGAAGGCCCCACAGTGGGAGTCTTTCAGAATTTCAAGCTTTTTTTTCCGGTCGCCGTAGCTCGAGAGGGCGTCCGAGGTGTCGGCATAGCCGTCGAGATGGATGCCGCCGGTGACGGCCACCGGCACGAGGCAGAACGCCGCCGCCCGGGCCAGCTCCGGCAGGGGCAGGACGCCGCAGAGGCACCACAGCACGCCGCACACCAGCCCGATGAGGGGGAAGGCACACATGGCGTACCGCATATTTTTTTCGTTCCACTCGAACTGCGGCACCGGCAGGGCCGAAAACATCGCAAAGGCCACCGCGATGGTCTGCAAAACAGTCACAGCTTTTCTCCCCCTTTGTAGTACACCGGCAGGCCGCAGACCACCCGGCAGACGTTGTCCGCCCGGGCGGCGAAGGCGTTGTTCACCTGCGCCAGCGCCAGCAGATACTGGTCGGTGTCGCCTGCGTAGTCGGCACCGCCGCTGAACACCTCGTTCGATACGACGATAAGGTTATCACACCCGGCGGCGAGGCGTTCCAGCCCGTCCAAAACGGCCTCGGCGGTGTGCTTTCCTGCCCCGCCGGGGCTGTAAAGCTCGTTGGCGACGAGGTTGCCGAGGTCTTCCAGCAGGACGGTCCCCCGGCCGGGCAGAGCCAGACGGTCGAGGTGGAGCGGGCATTCCAGCGTTTCGAACTGCTTTTGCGCCCGCATTTTCCGGTGCTTTTCCACCCGGGCGGCGCACTCGGCATCCCTGACCTGCATGGTGGCGAGGTAATAGCGGGGCAGGCCGGTCTTGAGCACAAGGCTCTCGGCGTAGGCGCTCTTGCCGCTGGCCGCGCCGCCGAGCACCAGCGTCAGCATCCCGCACCCCCCTGCGGCGTGTAGGCTTTGATGCCGCCCTCTTCAAAGGAATAACAGCCATCGTAGACGGCCAGCGCCATGTCCCACAGCGGAATGGCGGCCACCGCGCCGGTGCCTTCGCCCAGATGCAGGCCCGCCGTGATGAGGGCTTTTTTGTTCAGAGCGTTCAGCACCAGCTTTGTGGCCGGCTCGGTGGAGCAGTGGCTTGCAAAAACAGCCTTGGCCGCTGCCGGGCAGAACCGGACAGCGCAGAGCGCCGCCACACAGCTGATGAAACCGTCGGCCAGAACCGGCACACCTTCCATCGCCCCGCCGAGGAAGATGCCGCAGAGCCCGGCAATATCGAAACCGCCCAGCTTCGCCAGCACGTCCAGTGCATCGGCAGAGTCGGGCTGATTTTTTGCGATGCCGCGATGGATGGCGTCGATCTTCCGGGCAAGCCCCTCGTCCGAAAGACCCGCGCCCCGGCCTGTCATCACTTCGACGGGCTGGCCCAGCAGCACAGCGGCCACGGCGCTGGATGTCGTGGTGTTGCCGATGCCCATCTCACCGGTAGCCAGCAGGCCGACGCCCGCTTTCTTCTGCTCCTGCACCAGCCGGATGCCCCTGCCGATGGCCTCCACAGCTTCAGCCCTGCTCATAGCCGGGCCGAGGGTGAAGTCCGCTGTGCCGGGGGCGATGCGGCAGTCGAGGACGCCCGGGACCGGGTCGCCCGCGATGCCCATATCCACCGGCACCACCTCGCACCGGGCGGTCTGTGCCATCCGGCAGACGCTGGTGCGGCGGGCGGCGAGGTTCTCAGCCACGGCGCGGGTCACGCTGCTGTCGGTCTGGCTGACGCCCTGGGCCACCACACCGTTATCGGCGCAGAGCACCAGCACCGCCCGGCGGGAAATATCCAGCTTTGCGCTGCCGGTAAGGGCGGCGGCGTCCTCGATGGTCGTTTCCAATCTACCCAGCCCGCCCAGCGGCTTTGCAAGGCTGGCCCAGTGGGCGTGCGCCGCCGCCCGGGCGGCTTCGTCCGGCGGCGTGATGGCCGCACAGAGGGCGGCGAGTTCTGTCTCAGTCATGGTCTCTCCTGTAATTTTCAGCCGCGGCGGCAAAGCGCTGCGGCAGGGGCGTACCCGCCCAGTACAAATGCGGGAAGCCCGCATAGAAATGCTCGTTTACAGATCCGCACCGCCACTCTGCGCCGCCCACCGGCTTTTTTGCCACGAGAGCCACGCCGTTGGCGGTGGAATCCCAGTGGTGGAATTCGTGGATGGGAAAGCTCTCCCCGGCCCGGAAGAGCATACTGTCCGAGTCTGCGCTCAGCGCGGCGTAGCCGAAGCGGACGAGACGTCCGGCATCTTTTGCTTCGCCCGGCAGAACGCCCACCATCGGCCAGCTTTGCCCCTCGGCGTCCGTGAGGCTCCGCCCCAGATAGAGGAAGCCCCCGCACTCGGCCGCCGTGGGCAGACCGGACTCGATTTTTTGCTTTATCTCGCGCAGAAGCGAGGTATTTTCACTCAATTCTCTTGCGTGAAGTTCCGGATAGCCGCCGGGCAGATACAGCCCGCCGATGTTTTCCGGCAGAGCCGTGTCGCGGAGGGGGCTGAAAAAGACCACCTCTGCCCCGGCGTCCCGGAAGGCTTCCAGCGTCTCGGCGTAGGCGAAGCAGAACGCCTCGTCCTGCGCCACGGCGATGCGGACGCGGGCCGGAGGCGTCTCCGGCTGCACCGGCAGGACGGGCGGTTCCTTTTCGCAGAGGGCCAGCAGGCGGGGCCAGTCGATGTGCTCCTCCGCCGCGTCGGCCAGAAGGGCCAGCTTCTGCTGTAAATTTTCCACTTCCGCCGCCGTGTAGAGGCCCAGATGGCGGGAACCGATGACGGCCTCCGGGAGTTTCGGCAGAAAGCCCAGCACCGGCAGACCCGTCTCTTCTTCCAGCATCGGGGCCAGCAGAGCGTGCATCCGTGCCGTGCAGTTGTTCAGCAGGATGCCTGCGATGTGACTGGGAGTGCGGAAGTTTACGAGCCCGTTCAGCTCTGCGGCCAGCGTCAGGCTCTGACCCTTCGGCTCCACCACCAGCAGCACCGGCAGGCCCAGCGTGTCGGCCAGATGCCACGCACTGGCCCTGTCGCTGACGCCCCCGAGGCCGTCGTAAAAGCCCATAGCCCCCTCGCACACCGCCGCACCGTGGCCGGCGGCCCCCTTCGCGTAGAGGGTGCGCACCGTCTCGGGCGCAGAAAAAAAGAGGTCGAGGTTGCGGCTCTCCACCCCCAGCACGGCCCGGTGGAACATGGGGTCGATGTAGTCCGGCCCGCTCTTGAAGGCGCAGGGCGCACAGCCCCGCCGCTTCAGCGCCATGAGCAGGGCGCAGGTCATGGTGGTCTTGCCGCTGCCCGAGCGGGGCGCCGCCAGCAGAAACTGTATCATGTCATTCTCCTGTGATGAGGTAGATGGGGTTCTGGGCCATCATGAGGTGCAGTCCGCCCACGGCCCTGGCCCGGCTGACGGCGATCTGGCTCACCTGCACGGTCCGGCCTTTGGCCGTCAGCGCGGCCACCGCCGCCGAAAGGCTCTCAAGGGCGATGGCCGACACGCAGATGCGGGCGTCGGGGTTCTTATCCAGCGCGGCGTCCACGATGGCGGCAAGGCTACCCTTGCTGCCGCCGATGAAAACAGCGTCCGGCGCGGGCAGGTCCGAAAGCGCGGCGGGGGCAAGCCCCTCCACGAGGACGAGGTTCCGGGTCCTGAATTTTTCGCGGTTGGCTTTGATGAGCGCACAGCCCTCCGGCCTGCACTCCACTGCGTAGACCCGGCCCCGGGGCGCGGCCAATGCCAGCTCCACGCTGACGCTGCCCGTCCCGGCCCCCACGTCCCACAGGATGTCTTCCGGGCGGACGGCCAGCTTCGCCAGCACAGCGGCCCGGACTTCCTGCTTGGTCATGGGGACGTCGCCCCGCTCGAAGGCTTCGTCCGGCAGGCCCGGGGCGCGGCGGGGCAGCACCTCCGCCGCCTCCACGAGAAGGACGCTCAGGCTGTTGAAGCGGCCTGCGGCCAGCTCTTTGACGCTGCCGCGGAAGATCTTCTCTTCCGGCGTGCCGAGGCACTGGCCCACAACAGCCTGCACGTCCCCGAAGCCCTCTGCCGCCAGCTGGGCGCAGAGGGTGGCGGGGTCTTCGCTGCCGCCGGTGAGGAAGAAGGTGGGTCTGCCCTGCATACACTCGGCCACCGGGTCACAGGTGCGGCCATGGGCCGAAACAAGGTTCCACCCCTGCCACGGACGGCCCAGCGCCGCCGCCAGCAGCTGGATACTGGAAAGGCCGGGCAGCACCCGGGCGCGGACGCCGAGGTTCTCCAGCTTTTCCATCATGGAGGACGCGCCGGAGTAAAAGCCGGTGTCGCCGCTGTAGACCAGCACGGCGTTCTCTGCGCCGGAAGTCTGCAGCAGCTCTGCCACCTCGTCGGGGCGGTAGGCGGCGGCGCGGTTCTCGGTGCAGCCGGCAGGCAGAACTGCCAGCAGACGCCGTGCGCCCAGGATGAGGTCGGCCTGCCGCAGTGCGGCCAGGCCCTGAAGGGTCAGGTTCTCCGGCTGGCCGGAGCCCATGCCGATAAGTGTCACGTTCATCTTATCATCTCCTTGCAGCGTTTCAGCACCTCGGAAGCCGTCTCGCCCTGCTCGGGCGGGCGGCGGATGACCACCAGCTGCGCCCCGGCGGCAGAGGCGGCGGCGGCTTTTTCGTCGAAGCCTCCGGCCGCGCCGCCGTCCTTTGTGACGAGCCAGCGGATATGGAACTGCTCCATCATGGCCTGATTGAGGGCAAAGCTGAAGGGGCCCTGCATGGCGATGATGTTGCGGTGGGGGATATTCGCCGCCTCGCAGGCCGCGATGCTTTCCAGCGTGGGCAGGACACGGGGGTAGAGCCGCTCGGGCGGGATGGCCGCAAACTGCGCCAGCTCCTTGGCCCCGGTGGCCAATAGAAGGTTGCCCTCTTTTGCGGCCAGCGCCTCGGCTGCCTGCTTTGCGCTCTCAAAGACGAGACAGTTTTCCGGCAGCGGACTGGCCGGACGCAGCAGGCGGAGGTATCCTACCCCGGCCTTCTCTGCCGCTGCTTTGATGTTCTTGGTCGCCTCCACTGCGTAGGGGTGGGTGGCGTCGATGCAGAGGGCGGAATCCCCCAAGAGCGCGGCCATCTCATCGGGCAGGAGCCGCCCGCACCGGACGGTGACGCCGGGGGTGCTCCCCTGCTCTTCCTGCCCCAGCGGGGTGGCCACGCTGACGGTGACTTCGATGCCCAGCGCCGCCAGCTGGCGGGAAAGCTCCCGCCCCTCGGTGGTGCCGCTGAAAACGACGACGTTCATCGGCGGTACCCCCGCGGCGTGACCATCCGCCCGCTCAGCGCGCGAGTGGCGGCGCTGCCCACAAAGACGGTGGTGAACATATCCACCTCGGTGTCCCGGAGCTGGCTGAGAGGCAGGATGTGCTTTTCCTGCCCTTCCCGGCCGATGTTCCGCACATAGCCGCAGAGGGTGTCCGGGGCTTTGCCGTTCGCCAGCAGGACGTCCACGGCCCGGCGCAGATAGTCCGGGCGGCCCTTGGACGAGGGATTGTACAGCGCCAGTGCGAAATCGCCCTGGGCGGCGCAGACCAGCCGCTTTTCGATGACCTCCCACGGCGTGAGACGGTCCGACAGCGAGATGACGCAGAAATCGTGGGCCAGCGGCGCACCCAGCACCGCGCCGCCGCTGAGGGCGGCGGTCAGGCCGGGGACGACCTCCACGTTGACATCCGGGTACTCTTCGGCCAGCTCCAGCAGCGGGCTGGCCATGCCGTAGACCCCGGCGTCGCCGGAGCAGACCAGCGCCACGTCCCGACCCGCCCGGGCGGTATCCAGCGCCCAGCGGCAGCGGTCGATCTCCCGGGTCATGCCGGTGGTGTAGCACTCTTTTTCCGGGTAGAGGGGGCGCACAAGGTCGATGTAGACCGTATAGCCGCACAACACCTCGGCCTGCTGCAAGGCGCTCTGCGCCTGCACGGTCAGAAACTGTCCGCCGCCGGGGCCAAGCCCCACGACGAACACGGTCTTTTTACTCTCACTCATTGCTCTGTCCTCCAATCGGGTGCAAAGGGGCGGACGGCCAGCGCCAGCGTCACGCCGCCGCCTGCCGTTTTGGGCAGAAGGAGCATCCCGCCCGAGGCTTTTACCGCCGAGCGCTCACAGACGTTGTCCACGCCGGTGACACTTGCCACAAAGGCCGACGGGGTGAACTGTCCCGGCACGGCCCGCAGTTCGTCGGCCGGATAGAACGTGATGGGCCAGCCGTGGACTTTGCAGAACTCTGCAAGCCCCGGCTCATCTTTTTTCAGGTCGATGCTGGCGGCGGCGCAGACCGCCGCCGGGCTGAGGTCGGACGCGGCACAGAACGCCGCAAAGGCTTCTTCCAGCTGCTGGGCCGTCGTGCCGCGGCGGCACCCCACCCCCAGCACCCCGATGCGGGGGACGAGGTGGAGCGCCCTGCCCTGCGGCGTGAGGGTCAGGGCGAAGTCGGCGGCTTCGGGTGCGTCAGTTTTTTCCACGCCGGCGGGGATTTCCCCCGCCACCGGCCACGGCGACCAGTACCGGACAGTCTGCCCGGCCAGCAGGGCGCCGCTGACGCGCTTGATGCGCTCCGGTTCAAGGACAGCGCAGTTCTGGGCCTTGGCCCAGAGGTCCACGGCGAAGAGACCGTTGACGTCGGTGGCCGTCGTGATGACCGGCACCGCGCCGCACGCTTTTGCCAGCGCCCGGGCCAGCGCGTTGGCACCGCCCAGATGGCCCGACAGGAGCGGCACGGCGAAGTTCCCGCCCTCGTCCACGACCACCACCGCCGGGTCAGCGGCCTTGCTCTTGCAGTGGGGCGCGATGGCCCGCACCGCGATGCCCACAGCTCCTACAAAAATCAGGGCCTCATCCTGTGCAAAATGCTCCGCCGTCCAGCCTTTCAGGGTCACGTCTCCGCCGCAGCGGCTCACGCTGCCGGGCAGAGCTTCCGCCAGCCGATGGGCCAGCGCCTCGCCTTTTGCGGTGAAGGCCAGATATGCCCGGCTCACTGCCCGGCCTCCGTCCCCTGCCGGAACTCGGTGGTAAAGGCGGGGTCATAGAGCTTGCTGCGCTCGTAGTTTTCGCCCAGAAAGTCGCCCACGACGATGAGGGCGGTCTTGGTGATGCCGTTTTTGCGGGTCTCCTCGGCCAGTGTGGAGACGGTGCAGCGCACCACCTTCTGCTCGGGCCAGGTGGCCTTATAGACCACAGCGGCAGGGGTATCGGGGCGGTAGCCGCCGCTCTCGAGAAGGGCCTGCTGGACTTTGTCCACCAGCCCGATGGAGAGGAAGATGACCATGGTAGCCCCGTGAGCGGCCAGCTTTTCCAGCTGTTCGGCCTCAGGGACAGGAGTGCGGCCCTCCATCCGGGTAATGATGACGGTCTGGCTGACGTTGGGCAGGGTGTACTCGGCACAGAGCGCCGCCGCCGCGCCGCAGAAGCTGGACACGCCCGGGGTGTCGTCATAAGGGATGCCGTCAGCATCCAGCGCGTCCATCTGCTCCCGGATGGCCCCGTAGAGGCAGGGGTCGCCGGTGTGGAGGCGGACCGTGGTTCCGCCGGCCTTTTCGGCGGCACGGATGGTGTCCAGCACCTGTTCCAGCGTCATCTCGGCGCTGTTATAGATGGCACAGCCGGGCTTCGCCAGCCCCAGCAGGGCCGGGTTGACGAGACTGCCCGCGTAGATGATGCAGTCGGCATCGGCCAGCAGGGCCGCGCCCCGCCGGGTGATGAGGTCGGGCGCGCCCGGCCCGGCTCCTACAAAATGGACCATATCTTACCCCTCCTTCACCAAAATCGTTGCGAAATAGCCCGCCGACCGGGCCGGGTCGTAATCGGCCAGGTCGGGCCAGACCTCCTCGTTCGGCAGGCCGCAGTTACAGACCATCGCGCTCCAGCTCAGAAGCCCGGCGTCGGCCAGCGCGGCCAGCGTCTCGGGCAGCTGACGGCCCGATTTCATCAGCACTTTCGCGCCCGGTGCGGCCAGCACCTCAGCGGCGCAGCGCCCCGGGGCGATGGTCAGCGGCTGCTCCATGCCGCCCGTCAGGGACTGGCCCAGCCGGGCCGCAGCGGCGCAGAAGCTCGTCACGCCGGGGAGCATCACGGTCTTGCAGCCCTCGGCCTCCAAGATCTCCTGCAGGTAGCCGAAGGTGGCGTAGACGGACACGTCACCGAGGTTGAGCATGGCGACATCCTGCCCGGCGTCGAGATATTCTTTCACGGCCCGGGCCGCCTCGATGTGGGCGGCTTTCTGCACCGCCGGGTCAAGGCTCATGGCGAAGCGCAGCGGCAGGATGGTCTTGCCGCTCAGCTCCACCGCACCTTTTGCGATGTCCAGCGCCAGCATCCCGCCCTTCGGGGTCTGGGGCGCGGCGATGACCGGGCAGTTTTCGAGGCGGCGGACAGCCTGCAGGGTCATGAGCTCGGGGTCGCCCGGGCCGACGCTGACGCCGTAAAAAGTGCCTATCCGTTTTTCCATTCGTCCAGCAGCTCCTTTGCAGTTCTGGTCTGGCCCAGCGGGCCGTATTGATTCGAGAAAAGCACCGCGCCCACCCGGAACGCCCCGGCGGCGCGGCGGTCGAGGTGGAGCTGGATGGCGTCCAGCAGGCTGGACAGCACCGGCTCTCTCATCTCTGCTTTGTCTAATATCTCCATGCAGGCGTCGGTGGTGGCTGCGTTCATCAGGGCCGCGCAGACGTCCCTGGACGCACCGCAGAGGGCGGCGTGGGCGCAGAGCAGCTCGGTGCGGCAGTCGGCTGTGCGGGAGTGGGTGTTCATGACGCCGCCCGCCAGTTTGACCAGCTTGCCGATGTGGCCCACCAGCACCACCTCTTCGAAGTGGGATGCCGCCGCCATATCCATCGTATCCCCGATGAAGTTCGAGGTCTTGACCACCGGGATATTCTTTAGGGCGGGCATCTTCTCGTGGAGATAGTCGAGGCCGTAGTTGCCCGGGGCGAGGATGAGCCGCCGGGGGCTGACCGCCCGGAGCGCCGCCTGCCCCATTTCCAGCTGGATGGTGTCGAGGATGGCCTGCTGGCTCATGGGCTCGACGATGCCGCTGGTGCCGAGGACGCTGAGGCCCCCTTCCACGCCCATGTGGGGGTTGAAGGTGCGCTTCGCCGTCTCAGCCCCGCCCTCGATGGAGATGGTGACGTCAAAGCCGCCCGCGTACCCGGCAGATTCGGCCTCCTTTTCCAGCGCTTCCGTTATCATGGCCCGGGGGACGTGGTTGATGGCGGCTTCGCCCACGGGCTGGTCGAGACCGGGCTTTGTCACCCGGCCCACGCCCTCACCACCGTGGATGCGCACCTCGCCGGACAGCTCGGGCCGGAGAGCGACATCGGCGATGACCGGCAGACCGGTGGTCACGTCCACATCGTCGCCGCCGTCCTTCCGGATGGCGCACTCAGCCCCCTCACCGGACAGGCGGCAGAAGATGGGCTCCACCTCCACCACGATGCCCTTCGGGGTGCGGAGGGCCACCGTCTCGGGGGTGCGGCCGGTGAGCAGCAGCCGTGCCGCGCCCGCCGCGCCCAGCGCCGCGCAGGTGCCGGTGGTGTAGCCGCAGCGCAGGAGCTTCTGGCCGCTGCGGACGTAGTGCTCGAAGAGCGGGCGCTTTTCCTCCGGCGCTTTTTCTTCGCCGTAGAGAAATGCGTACTGCTCATCGGTCAGAGCATAAATTTTGCAGATGTTTTCCCGGGCAAAGGCCTCTTCCGGCGTCATGACGTCCGAGACGCCCGCCGCCGAGACGCAGACGACCTTGTCGGAAACTTTCTGCGCCAGCTCCAGCTCGTGGAGGCTGAGGATGACGGCCATCTTCTTGTCCCGGGCGAGGCTTTTCAGGATGGCCAGCAATTCGGCCTTGCCCTTGATGTCGAGGAAAGACGTAGGTTCGTCCAATAATATCAGCTCCGGCTGCTGGCAGATGGCCCGAGCCAGCAGGACGCGCTGGCGCTGGCCGTCGCTGATGCGGTTGAAGTCCCGGCCCGCCAGCGCCTCGGCCCCCACGAGGGCCAGCGCGGCATGGACCTGGCGCTTATCTTCCGCCGAGAGGACACCCAGCCGCCCCGTGTAGGGGTAGCGCCCGGCGGACGCCATCTCGAAACAGGTGGTCAGCTCGGTGCGGCGGGTGTGAGGCACCATCAGGGCCATTTTGCGGGCGCGCTCCGGGCCGGAGTAGTCCGCGAGATTTTTGCCGTCCAGCAGCACAGCGCCCCCCTGGGGGGCCAGCTGCGCTGCCAGTGTCTTGAGCAGGGTGGATTTTCCCGCGCCGTTGGGGCCGATGAGGGTGAGGATGGTCCCCTTCCCGACGCCGAGTCCGATGTGTTCCATCAGGGACGTTTTGCCGTAGCCGATGGCAAGGTCCTCGGCGCGGCAGTAGAATTTCGGATCGCTCATTCCCGGCCCTCCTGTGTCTGGCGGCGCACCAACAGCCAGATGACCACCGGCGCACCGAAAACCGCCGTCACCGAGCTGATGGACAGCTCAGTGGGCGCGAACAGGCTGCGGGCGATGAGGTCGCAGAGCAGACAGAACGCTGCCCCGCCCAGACAGCAGCCCGGCAGGACATAAAGGGGCTTTGCGCTGCCCAGCAGGTTCTTGACCAGATGCGGCACCGCGATGCCCACAAAGGAGATGGGGCCTGCAAAGGCCGTCACGCAGGCGGAAAGCAGGCTGGAAAGCAGCACGAGGGCCGTCGAGAAGGCCCGCACCGGTACGCCGACGCTCCTGGCGTAGCTCTCGCCCATCTGGTAGGCCGCCATGGGCTTCGAGAGCAGGAACGCCGCCGCCAGCGCGGGCAGCACCACGCAGGCCGCTGCACCCACATTGGCCCAGGTCATGCCGGAAAAGCTGCCCATCGACCAGTTGTGGAGATTGACGATGTTGGAGTCCTGAGCGAAAGTCACCACGATGTCGGTGACAGCCGAGCAGATATAACCGATCATGATGCCGCAGATGACGAGGATGCTCATCCGCGGCACCCGCCGGGCCACCACCAGCACAAAGGCCATCGCCGCCATCGAGCCTGCAAAGGCGGCGATGATGAGGGTGGCCGAGCCAGTGAGCAGCCCCTGCTGTAAAAACACCACCATCGTCAGGGCCACTGCCAGCTTTGCGCCGCTGGACACGCCCATGACGAAGGGGCCGGCGATGGGGTTGGCGAAGAAGGTCTGCAGGAGGTAGCCTGCAGCCGAGAGGGCCGCGCCCAGCAGCACGACCATGACCGCCCGGGGCAGACGGAGCTGGAGCACGATGCCCACGGCCAGCGCATCTTCGTCCCTGCCCAGCAGAGCCGCCGCCACCGCGCCGGGCGTCAGGGACACACTGCCCCAGAACAGGTTGAGTGCAAACAGCACCGCGACCCCCACCGTGAGGGCGAGGTACGCGAGGCTGAGGCGGCGGGTGGTGGTCATGACAAAGCTCCTTTTATACGATGCGCTGTAAGAAACGGAGGGACGCCGGGTCGGGCGAGCCCTCGGTGAAGACGTGGTTCATATCCGAGATGAGGTCGGCCAGCTCCATGCTCTGCTGGAAGAGGCTCTGGGCCGTACACCAGCAGTCGCCGGACTGGACGGCCTTGAAATCCGCCAGCATCGGGCATTTTTCGATGAGCTGGTCACGGGTCTCCATCACGCCCTCGATGGTGCTGTTGTAGATGAGGACGTCGGCGTCTTTGGCCCGGGCATAGAAGGTCTCCAGCGGCAGTTTGATGGTGGACTGGGCCGACGTCTCCCCCTCGAGGTCGTCGAAGATGTAGACGCCGCCGGCCATCCCCACCATCTGGGCCACATAGTCGCTGGTACGGCGGACGGTGATGAGGTTGTTGGTGGTGATGGAGAAGAAGGCCGCGGTCTTGCCCGTGTTCTCCTGCTCGAGGATAGGGGCCACCTGCTCCACTTTCTGGCGAAAGACCTCTTCCGCCATCTCAGTCTTATTCAGCAGGATGCCGTAGAGCTTGAGCCACTCCATCCGGGCCAGCGGGCCGCTCTCGTAACTCGAGCGCTCCACGAGGACCGGCACGCCAAACTTTTCCAGCTGCTCCTTGACCTCGGGGTCGTGGAGCACCATGGTGTTCTCGATGGCGAGGGTGCAGCCGGCGGCAAGGATGCGCTCATAGTCCGGGGCGCTGTACTTGCCCGCGTAGGCGATGCGGCCCTCCTGCATGGCCTGTCTGGCCTCTTCCACATACCAGCCCTCGGCCTTCGTGCCGGAGAGGGCGATGCTGTCCAATGCGTCCAGATGGACGAAGAGGTCCATCACCGAGGTGGAGACGAGATAAATATGATCCAGCGGCTGGCGCAGCACCACGACGTCCTCGGGCAGGTCGTCCACCTCGGCGGCCCCTTCAGGGACGACGAGGAACCGCCCGGCGTCCGGGATGTCGATCATCACATAGCCGCCCTCATAGCAGTCGGCGGAAAACTGGGTGGCATAGTCCAGCGGGTAGCTGTGGTCGAACACGAGGGATGCTGTATTGGCTGGGGCGGTCTTGTGCTGCCCGCAGCCCGCAAGGGTGAGGGCGGCGGCAGGCAGGGCTTTCAGGAAATTGCGGCGTTTCATCGTTACTTTGCCTCGATCAGGGATGCAGAGGCGAAGGTCAGCGTATACTCGATCTCATGCGGGGTGCTCATGGCGACGGTATCGCCCACCACATCCAGCGGGGTGTCGAGAGCAGTGACGGGGATCTCGAAGGTAGAGTTACTCTCGGTGTTGGTGGGCAGATACTTTTCGCCGTCCACCAGCATATAGTCGTAGTTGGGGCTGGACCAGACGATGGTGGCGGTCATCCTGCCGTCGGCCACGGTCAGAGCAGCAGGGCTGTCCACGGTGGCACGGCCGGAGCCGCCCTCGAGGGTCACATCACAGGTGTAGGTGCCGTCGGCAGGTGCTTCCGCCGCAGCAGGCTGGGCGTTGGCGACACGGACGGTATGGTCGTACCACTTGCCCTTGGTGCCGAGGATGGCCAGCTGGAAGTCCTCGTCCAGAGCCTCCACCGGGATGTCGAAGCCGTAGACCTCATCGGACAGGCCGTCGGAGTAGGTGACGGTGTCGGTGGTGGGCTGGAGCCAGTCGCCCTCGTGGGCCTCGGCATCAGCGGCCATGCCGACGTAGAGGTTGACGATCTTCTTGGAGGCGAGGCTGACGTGGAAGGTCATCTGACCGTCCTTCACAGTCAGGGTCCCCTTGCCGTCATTGGCCTCGTTGGCATGGAACATGGAGCTGTCGGTGTCAAAGTCGGCGGTGTAGACGCCGTCGGGCAGAGCAGCCTCTGCCGCCGGTTCGGAAGCTGCCTCGCTCACGGCGGAGGAAGCCGCAGCCTCGGAGGAAGCGGCAGAGCTGGCCGGGGTGCCGGATGCGCCGCAGCCGGTGAGAGAACCAGCCAGCACAGCGCCGGCCAGCAAAAGAGCAAATTTATGGTTCAGTTTCATGATGATATACCTCGAAGTATCTATTTTACAGAAAAGATTATAACACGCAATGGCCCGAATTCAAAGCAGGCCGAAAAAGAAATTGCCCGAAAAGGCACTCCTTTCCGGGCAATCATAAACTTATGCTCAGCCGTTCAGGGAATCGACAGCGGCCTTGGTGTGTGCGACGTAGAGCTGCTGGATGTCAGCGACCTCGCCCAGACCGGCGATCTGGCAATCGACAGAATCGAATTCGCCGGAGGCCTCGAACTGGCTCTTCCAGGAATCCTCGTCGTCGCCAGCCATATCGTTGTTGGCGTGGTCACCTGCAACGACCATCAGGGGACGCAGGACGACCTTGGTGTAACCGGCGGCCTTGACAGCCTCGATGACGTTCTCGCAGGCAGTCTCCTCAGGCTCGCCCTCGACGGTGCCGATGAAGACATTCTTGTAGCCCAGAGCCTCCATCTGAGACTGCATCTGGGTGTAGCTCACCTTTGCGGTGTGAGAGGTGCCGTGGCCCATGAAGACGAAAGCGGTGCCGTCCTCAGCAGCGGCGTCCAGACTGTCGAAACCGGCGGTCTTGACGGCCTCGGCGGTGATGGCCTTGGCTACAGCTTCCTTGTCGGCGTTGATGACGGTGGCATCGCTGCCCACCTCGCCCAGCAGAGGCTCGGCGATGGCGACGGACTCGAACTTATCGCGGTAGCTGTCCACCATCTCCATCATCTCGTCGTACTCAGCGCCATGCATCAGATGGGTGGGCTGGATGACCAGATTCTTCACGCCGTTGGCAACAGCGCGCTCCATGGCCTGCTCCATGTTGTCGATCTTTTCGCCGTCACGAGCCTGAACATGGTTGATGATGATCTGTGCGGTGAAGGCACGGCGGACAGACCAGTCGGGATATGCGGCCTGGATGGCGTCCTCGATGCCCTTGATGTCCGCTGCGCGGCTGTCGTTGAAGGAGGTGCCGAAGCTGACGACCAGGATCTCGTTGTCGCCGATGTTGTCCTCATTGCGGGCGTCGTCCTTGGAGGCATCGCCGGTGTCGCGGCCAAAGTAATCGGGGTCAGCCTCCTCGCCCTCGACCATCTCCTTCTGAGCGTCGGTCAGAGCGTCCCATGCTGCCTTTGCAGCCTCACACTGAGCGTCGGTGTTCTCATTGCGCTCCTGCACATAGATGGCATCGATGAGGTCTGCCACATTCTTTGCTGCCATTTCATCAGCCTCCTCGCTGCTCACTTCGCTGGCGGCAGCAGAGCTTGCGGCAGTGCTGCCGGCGGCAGTGGAAGAAGATGCACCGCAGCCGGTGAGGACACCGGCACACAGGGCCAGTGCGGCAGCAGCGGCGGTGACGCGCTGCCAGTTCTTGTTGGTTGCCTTACGCATTGTTTGAGTCCTTTCTGTTGTGTGGAATGTACGTTTCCGATAGAAAGGGTACGAAACGGGGGCCAGCTCAAACGAAAAAAGAGCCTTTTCACCGCGCGGAAGGCACAGCAAAAAGACCCTTTGAACTTTCGGGCTTTTTGGTACGACCAATTCCTCGTGATCCGGAGCCGGACGCTCCTGTACCAACAGCGGGCAGGTTTCCTGACTGAAAGCTCACCGCCCGCTGCCGCCTTCCCAGAGGCAAAGCCTCCAGTGACCGGCGCTGAGCGCCAAGGCAGCGGACTCCCTTATCACAGTGACGAGATCGCGCGGGACTCGCACCCGCTTCCCTTTTACCCTCCCGGCCGGGGACGAAGCCCCGGCGGCAGGCACCTGCTGTTTTCTATTCAGACGAGGTGAAGTATAACACACTCCGCCCTAAAATGCAATATCTCAGCCCTCCTGCGGCACGGTCCAGACCATGCCCAGCGCTTCGAGCTTTGCGATGCGCTCTGACGTCAGCTTTTTCTCGGCACAGGCGTAGTTTTCGCGCATCCGGCGGACCCAGTCGCCGAGGCAGAAGCCGTCTTCGGTCTTATAGTTCACCGGCACCAGCAGATTGCCGTGGGCGGCGCAGTATTCTTCGGCACGGCGGAACGCCCCGGCCCACTTGGCCTCCCGGGCGTCCCACTGCATCCCGATGGCGTCCAGCAGAGCGATATGCTCCGGTGTCACCTGAAACGAGCCGGGCCGGGCCTTGCGGGCAGCCCGGAGGTTCGAGATCCAGACGCCCAGACGGAAGCCGTTCTCGTCCACATATCCGGCAGGCACGAGGAGGCTGCCCTTCTTCTCGGCGTAGATCCTGGCGCTCTGGTAGTTATCCAGCCAGTTCTGCTCCCGCACGCTGCACGCGGGCGGCACCGGGGCGCTGAGGCGTCGGCCTTTTTCGCCCTTGAACAGCTCTTTCAGGGCCGCGCGGCGCTCGGCGGAGAGCTTTTTGCCCTCCCGCAGCATCTGCTTCTGACGGGACAGCCAGCTGCCCAGCCAGATGCCGTCCTCCGTCCGGTACTGGGCCGGAACGGCCAGACTGCCGTGCTCCTTTTTGTATTCCACGGCCAGCTCGTAGCGGTGCTGCCACGAGTCGGTCTTTTCCCAGTTCATGCCCAGCTCGTCCAGCAGGGCTTTCCGCTCCGGCGTCACCCGGGCGCTGCTGCGCTCGGGGTTCTGCCATGCGTACCGCTGGCGGGACACCCACTTGCCCAGCAGGATGCCGTCTTCGTCGATGTACTCGATGGGAACGTCGAGGTTCCCGTGGGCGGCGTGGTACTTCACGGCGGCCTCGTAGGCGGTCTGCCACTTGCGGTCGTTCCGGTTCGTCCAATCCACTCCCAGCGCTTCCAGCTTTTCGATTTGGGCGTCGGTCAGCACACCTTCTTTATAAGCGGCACGCTGACTGCCCAGCCAGACGCCCAGCGCCATGCCGTCCGGCGTGACATACTTGACGGGAATTTCCAGCGTGTGATTTTCCAGATAATACTGGACGGCGGCGGCATAGCTCTTCTCCCAGAGGATGCTGCCGGTGTCCCACACCATGCCCAGTGCCTCGAGGCGCTCGACGCGGTCTGACGGCAGGTTCCCGCCCAGATAGCGCTGGCGGTTATAGACGATCCACTCGCCCAGCGCAAAGCCGTCCTTATCCTTATAATGGACCGGCACCAGCAGGTCGCTGTGGCTGTCGCGGTACCGCCGGGCCGAAGCACAGCCGTTCTCCCACGCCAGCTCGAGCCGCTTTTGCCAGTTCATGCCGATTTTGTCCAGCCGGGCGGCCTGCGCGGCGGTGAGGCGTCCCTTTTTCTTTCCGGCCCGGACAAGGCGCTGGTTTTCCAGCCAGCGGCCCACGGCCACGCCCCCGAAGCTGTAGGAGCGAGGCACGTCCAGCGTCTTTCCCTCTGCCGTCATCTGCTTTGCGGCGGCATAATAGCGCTCCCAGTCGGAGTCCAGCGCGCGGCGGAGCTGCCGGTAAGCCCGGCGGCAGGCAGAAAGGGGCTCTTCCAGCGGGAAGGCTTCTGCCCCCGCCGCGCTGCACTCCTTCCGCAGCTGCTGCACACAGGTCAGCGCCTCAAAGGCCGCGCTCAGCTCTGCCACCGGCACACTGCCGCAGGCTGCAAGGGCGCGGGCCAGCATCTGCCGGTATGCGGTCGGTTCAGCGCTGCGGCGCGCCAGCACCACGCCCGAGATCCCGGCCAGAGGAGCCTGCACCGCCGGGCCGTTGGCACAGACCAGCAGCCGGAGGGTGGCCGCTTCATCGGCCGCAAAGCCTTCTGCATCCTTATAAATATGTGTTCCTGCACCAAACAGCTTCTCGGCCTGCTCTGCGGTCTGCGCCGCCGCTGCATCATCCTCGCAGAGGACGAGGCAGCGCCCGGCAGCATCCGGGAGCCACTGCGCCAGCAGCTGTTCCACCGGCGGAAGCTTTTCTATGGCAAGGCTCAGAGCCTGATATTTCTCGGCGTTGGGGTCAGGGCAGCCCGGCAGATGGAGGTTCTTCACCTCAGCACGGAGGCGGGCCATCGCATCTTCCAGCGGCCAGAGCAGGGCCGTATAGGAGGCCGGCATGGGCAGCAGGCCCTCGGCCATCGCCCCGCCCAGCGCCAGCGGCTCCACGATGGCGTCGGCCAGCATCTCCTCGGCGGCGCGGCAGCTGTCGCCCGGGGCGTCCGGCTCCCCCAGAGCCAGCAGCTTTGCCCCCGGGCAGAGGCGGAACAGAGGCTGGACACAGTCGGTCCAGTCCTTTGCGCTTATCTCCCTCCAGCCGTCCAGTACCAGCAGGCCGGGCCGGAACTCAGCCAGCGCCACCCAGCCCAGCGCATTCTGCACGGCCAGCTGCTCACAGCTCATCAGCCGCACCCGGCCGCCCAGCGTCCGGCCCAGCCGCTTTGTCAGGGCGCGGCGCAGTTCCAGACGGGCAGCGCAGGACACCACCCAGAGCACGCGCATCTCGGGGTGGGCGTCCAGCAGCTCCCACACGATGCAGCCTTTGCCCGTACCCGCCGGACGCACCAGCGCAGCACAGTTTTTCTGTTGCAGTCCAGCCTCCGCTGCACGGCAGGCTGTTTTATTTGAATCATCTACCAAAATCGACATATCTTATCCTTTCTGCCCCTTCCGAGGGTTCAGAAATTCGCTTTTTCTGCAAAAAAGAAACGCGCCTGCGCAAAGCTGGCTTTCCTGCCTGCGCTGCGCCCGCGTTTTTCCTGCAAAAATGTTACTTTCATGCTCTATTTTTATCATAAAAGTTTATTTCTTGTCAAGATGATTTGCACAGATTTTTCCAAATAATTTTACATTCCCTTTTTCCGGAAATTCCGGGACCGTTCCCTGCTGGCCGTTGACGGCGGGGACAGTTGGTGGTAGACTTTTTTCATCGGCTCCCCTTTTGGCGGGAGACTCCCCTATTTATGATATGTGAGGTAATCGATATGAACATCATCAGCACCGAAAAAGCTCCCGGCGCCATCGGCCCCTACTCTCAGGGCTACACCGTGGGCGGTCTCGTCTTCACCTCCGGCCAGATCCCGGTAGACCCCGCCACCGGCGCAGTCGCCGAGGGCATCACCGCACAGGCTGACCAGAGCTGCCGCAATGTGGGCGCTATCCTCGAAGCTGCCGGCGTGGGCTTTGACAAGGTGGTCAAGACCACCTGCTTCCTGGCCGACATCGCCGACTTTGCCGCTTTCAACGAGGTGTACGCCAGGTATTTCACCTCCAAGCCTGCCCGCAGCTGCGTGGCCGTGAAAGACCTGCCCAAGGGCGTGCTCTGTGAGATCGAAGCCATCGCTGAGGCCTAAGCCGCCTTTTCAGCACAAAGAGGGGCTGTCTGCACTCCATTCCGGGTGCGGACGGCCCCTTTTGTCTGCCTTCGATTCCAGTTTTTCATGCTGGTTAACTTTCCCAGCCGGAGAAATTGACTTCGTTTTTCGCTTTTGTTACAATAGAATCGAACTGTTGTAAAAGATTTCCGGTCAAATTTGAAAGAGAGGTCCCTGCCCATGTCCAATTCCCGTGTTGAAAGCCACAGCCGCGCCGAATTGCGCAACAAGATCATCAGCGCAGCCACCCTGCTCGAGATCCTGTTGTCCGGCCTCGTCCTCATCGGCCTGCTGCTGTCGATGGTGCCGCTGCTGCAGTGGATGCCCGGCCTGCTGTTCGACGGCAACGACGTCGAGGTGAGCATCTTCTTACAGCGGGCGCTGGACATCGTCATCGGCATCGAGTTCATCAAGATGCTGGCCAAGCACAGCCCCGGTTCCAGCCTCGAAGTGCTGCTCTACGCCATCGCCCGCCACATGGTGGTGGGGCACGAGTCCGCCATGGAGAACCTGCTGAGCGTGAGCGCCATCGCCCTCATCTTCATCGTGCGGAGGTTCTTCTTCGTGCCGGCCTTCGGCGCTCATCTGCCCGACGGCCACCCCGCACCCGACCTTTCCCCCAGCCAGAGCGGCATCCCGTCAGAGGAATTCGCCGCCCGGCTGCGCAAGCACCTGCATCATGACGACACCAACACGGAGCTTGAAGTCGCCATCGAAGACCCCAAGTACGAGGACAACACCGACACGCTGCTGGAAGCAGACCCGAAATGAGCCTGACAACGTAAAATGCCCCGCAGGCAGCTCTCAACGAGCGTCCTGCGGGGCATTTTTTATGCTTAGTTGCTCTTGTGCTTCTGGCCGAAACGGTACTCCTTGCCGTCCCGGATGCGCTGGATGTTGGAACGGTGCATCCAGATGACCATGCCGCCCATGATGGCAGCGCCGACGGTGCAGACCACCACGTCCTGAGTCGGCAGGCCGCGCATGAGGCTGTACACCAGCGTCAGCACCGGGTAAGCCGCGGCCATGGTGATGCTGCCCAGCGACACCATGCCGGTGGGGACCAGGCAGACGAGGAAGATGAGTGCCAGCACTGGCAGCAGCACCGGCTGGACTGCCAGAATGGCACCGGCAGCCACCAGCACGCCCTTGCCGCCCTTGAAGCCGAAGTAGATGGGCTTGGAGTGGCCCACCACGGCGAGGATGGCGGCGAGGTAGACGCCCAGATAGGGCGAGACGGCAGCATCGGCGGGCAGATGGCCGAACAGCCACCGGCCAAGGCAGACGGCCACGACGCCCTTGAGCACATCGCCCACCGCCGTGAGGGCAGCGGCCTTCTTGCCGAAGGTGCGCAGCATGTTGGTCATACCGGCAGCGCCCGAGCCGTGGGTGCGGACGTCGTCATGGTACAGATACTTGCTGACGAGGATGCCGGTGTCCACGCTGCCCAGCAGATAGGCTTCGGCAGCGACCGCCAGCACAATGAGAAATGCGGTCATAGAACCAGTCTCCCTTCCTTATACGTC
This sequence comes from Faecalibacterium sp. Marseille-P9590, assembly GCF_017377665.1. Taxonomy (NCBI): domain Bacteria; kingdom Bacillati; phylum Bacillota; class Clostridia; order Eubacteriales; family Oscillospiraceae; genus Faecalibacterium; species Faecalibacterium sp. Marseille-P9590. Next base: position 334,477 of record NZ_JAFREF010000002.1, on the reverse strand, counting down.
CTTCGCTCCCACTTCGCCGGAGCCGCGCTCACGCACGACAAGGCGGATGGGGGTGTGCTCCAGACCGAAGTTCTCGCGGATCTGGTTGATGATATACCGCTGATAGCTGAAGTGGAACAGGTGCTTTGCGTTGACGAAGGCCACGAATGTCGGCGGACGGGTGGAAGCCTGAGTCAGGTAGAAGATCTTCAGGCGGCGGCCCTTGTCGCTGGGCGGCTGCATCCGAGCGGTGGCGCGGGCCAGCATCTCATTCAGCACACCGGTGGGCACGCGGGCACCGTTCTGGCTGTCCACATCGCGGATGAGCTGCATCAGCTTGTTGACGTTGTAGCCGGTCTGGGCCGAGATGAAGATGATGGGAGCGTAGCCCATGAAGCTGAAGCACTCGGCATAGCCCCGGCGCTGCAGTTCCATGGTGTTGGTCTCCTTGCCCTCCACGGCGTCCCACTTGTTGACGACGATGATGCAGGCCTTGCCCTGGTCGTGGGCGTAACCGGCCACCTTGCTGTCCTGCTCGGTGAAGCCGACGGTGGCGTCCACGAGGATGAGGGCCACGCGGCTGCGCTCGACGGCGGCCAGTGCGCGGACGACCATGTAGCGCTCGAGGCCGTCGGTGATGTTGCTGCGCTTGCGCAGACCGGCGGTATCGGTGAAGATGAACTTGCCGTAAGCGTTGTCCACGGGGGTGTCGATGGCGTCGCGGGTGGTGCCGGCCTCGTTGGCCACGATCATGCGGTTCTCACCGAGGATGCGGTTGGTCAGGCTGGACTTGCCCACGTTGGGGCGGCCGATGATGGCGACGGGGATGCGGTCTTCCTCCACGACGGTCTCGCTGAAATCGAGGTGGGCGCAGACAGCGTCCAGCAGGTCGCCGGTGCCGTGGCCGTGGACGGACGAGATGGGCATGACTTCGTCGAAGCCGAGGTTATAGAACTCGTAGAGCTCCATGGGGGTCTCGCCCACATTGTCGCATTTGTTGACGGCGAGGATGATGGGCTTGTGGCTGCGGCGCAGCATATGGGCCACGTCCTCGTCGGCGGCGGTCAGGCCGTTGCGCACGTCCACCACCATGATGATGCAGTCGGCGGTGTCGATGGCGATCTGGGCCTGCTCGCGCATGTGGGCCAGAATGCCCTCGGTGGCCTTGGGCTCAATGCCGCCGGTATCCACCAGCAGGAACTCGTGGCCGCTCCACTCGCAGTTGGCAAAGATGCGGTCGCGGGTGATGCCCGGGGTATCCTCCACGATGGCCAGACGCTGGCCGCAGAGCTTATTGAACAGGGTGGACTTGCCCACGTTGGGGCGGCCCACCACAGCAACGATCGGTTTGCTCATAGGGGGTTCCTCCTTTCACAAAAGGGGTAAAATTACGGTCTTCTCCGGCGGGCGATATGCAGGCCGCTGCGCAGCAGAGCCTTGGCCTCGTCGCCGCCGCTGGTGGGCAGGACTTCCACCTTTACGCCGAGCCGCTGGCCCAGCTGCTCGATGGTCATATCATCGAGGAAGGTGTCCTTCTCCTCCCGCAGCATCACGGCAGGCACGCCCAGGGTACCGCTGGACAGCCGGCCCTCGCACTGAGCGATGATGTCGGTCGCCGTGACGAGGCCCGCCACGCCGACGTTGCCGCCGAAGAAGTTATTTTTGATGGGATGGACTTTTACTTCTATCATGGGGTACTGGCGGTGGAGCTCGTCCATCATCTCGGTGATGAGGGGCGCGGCCATGGTGCCGGTGACGACATCCATCTTTTTGGTGCCATAGATGCGGTGGGGCTTTTCCAGCTCGGCCAGAAATTCCTCCCGGAAGAGGCTCATCATGCCCACGCCGTTTTCCAGCTGGTCGTAGTCCTCATAGAACTCCGGCTCTGGGATGGGGCGGCCGGCCTTGAGATACCACTCATCGCTGGGATAGATGATGCGCTTGCCGTGGCGGCGCTTGCACTCGTCGCCGAACTCTTCCATGATGTCGATGACGGCGGCGCTGGTCTCAGCGTCGTAGGGCGTCTGCTTGAAGAGGTTCTGGCGGTAATCCGTCACGCCGCAGGGGACTGCCGCCACGCTCTGCACCATCGGGGTCAGCTCCAGCAGGTCGGTGAGGGTGCGGCGGAGCTCGTCGCCATCGTTGATGCCCCGGCAGAGCACCAGCTGGCAGTTGACGGCGATGCCGCCCTCCACCAGACGGGGCAGGTACTTCAGCACCTCGCCGCCCCGTTTATTCGCCAGCATCCGCACGCGGAGCTGGGGATTGGTGGTGTGGACCGAGATGTTGATGGGCGAGATATGCATCTTGATGATGCGGTCGATCTCGTGGTCCTGCATGTTGGTCATGGTGATATAGTTGCCAAACAAAAAGGACAGGCGCTCGTCGTCGTCCTTGAAGTAGAGGCTCTCACGCATTCCCGGGGGCAGCTGGTCGATGAAGCAGAACATGCAGTGGTTGGAGCAGGAGTGCTTCTGGTCGCCCAGATAGGTGGAGAAGTCGCAGCCGAAGGGGCCGCGCTCTTCCCGCCGGACGTCCCACTCCCGGATGCCGTCCGCCACTCTCGCTTTGAGGTGGAAGCTCTTGCTGTCGGTATAAAAATCATAGTCCAGCGTGTCGTTCAGCTCGTTGCCGTCCACGCTCAGCAGCTCGTCGCCGCCGGCGAGGCCGAGGGCTTCCGCCTCGCTGCCCGCGTCTACGCGGTCGATCCTGATGGCCATGCTTTCACCTCACAATTTCGTTTTCAAGACAAAGCAAGAAGGGGAAGGCATTGCGCCCTCCCCTTCTGTACATAACACCAATGTGCCACCAATTCTGCGCAAATTAGCCCTTCTTGATGACTTCCTCGCCCTTGTAGTAACCGCAGTTGCCACATGCCTGGTGGGGGAGCTTCAGAGAGCCGCAGTTGCTGCACTTGACCAGTGCGGGGGCCTCCAGCTTCCAAACATTGCTGCGACGCTTGTCGCGGCGGGCCTTGGAAAGATGTCTCTTAGGTACTGCCATATTTTTGCACCTCCTTGATGGGTTTCTCAGTTCAGCAGTGATTTGAGTATCGCTAGCCTTGCGTCTGCGGGTTCGGCCTCAGCTTCTGCCGGAGGGCAGGTACATTCGGCCATCTTCTTCCCGCACCGGGGACACAAGCCCGGGCAGTCAGCGCTGCAAAGCAGCACCGTCGGTATCTGGAACATGAATTCCTGACAGAGCCATTCATCCACATCCAGATGTCCTTTTTCGTTGAGGGGCAGGTCGAAATCCGGGTCATCCAGATCGCGCTCCCTGACCGTCCACTCTGCTTGCACCGTCTCTTCCCGTTCGACGGGGTCGAGGCAGCGGGCGCACTCTCCGTGCACCAATGCGTTTGCCCGCAGCGTCATCCGGATCTCCTCGCCATCCGGCACCGCCTCAAAGCGGGCCGTCACAGGCTGCTCGATCCTTGCACCGGCAAAATCCTTTGCAGACAAATCACACTGAAACTCTGCGGCGTAAGGTTTCGTGCCGGATACGATAAACTTTCTCAGGTCAAATTGCATAGTACACCTCATAAAAGGCTGCTTTGTTAGTATAGCGCCAACACAGCCCTTTGTCAACACCAAAACAGGCAGAAAACCGAAAAAATTTCAAATTCTCCGGTTTCCTGCCTGTCTGGGATGCTTCAAATCAGAAATTTCAGAGTTATTTTACAGGTACTTCTTCACATCGTGGGGCAGAGCAGCCTCGTCAGCGCTGACAGTGACGGTGACCTTGATGGAGTCGCCGGCGGCAGCAGCGATCTCGTCCAGAACGACGCCCAGACGGTTGATGTCGTGATCCAGCACCTTCAGGATGCCGTCGATGTACAGGTCAGTGATGTCATAATTGCTTGCCAGCAGGCCGGCCACGAAGCCGTACAGCATCTCGCCGCCGGCGATCTTGTACTCGTCCAGGTCGATGAGACGGGCGGCGTTGGGGACCTCATAGGTCAGCTTCATGCCCTTCTCGACGACAACGACGTTGCCCTTGGAGGTCTTGACCGAATCGTTGATCATGTCGATCATAGCCTTGGTCTTACCGGAGCCTTTGGTGCCAACAATCAGTTTAATCATAGTTCTGTCCTCCTGTATTTTCCACGCCTCACGGCGGGAGATCGTTTTTTGTTCCGCTTGCTCTTACTTCAGCTTTGCTTCCAGCTCGGCGGTCAGGTTCTCATAACCCGGCTTGCCCAGCAGAGCGAACATGTTCTTCTTATAGCTCTCGACGCCCGGCTGGTTGAAGGGGTTGACGCTCAGCAGGTAGCCGCTGCAGGCGCAGGCACGCCAGAAGAAGTAGATGAGGTAGCCCACATTATAAGCGGACAGGTCGTCCACCTCGATGACCACCTCCGGCACGCCGCCGTCGGTGTGGGCGAGGATGGTGCCTTCCATGGCCTTGCGGTTGACCACGCTCATATTCTGGTCAGCCAGGAAGTTCAGGCCGTCGAAGTTGCCCTCCAGCTTGTCGATGAAGAGGTCCTGTGCGGGCTTCTTGACATCCACGATGGTCTCGAACATGGTGCGGGAGCCTTCCTGGATGAACTGACCCATGGAGTGCAGGTCGGTGGAGAAGATGCAGCTTGCGGGGAACAGACCCTTGTTGTCCTTGCCCTCGCTCTCACCGAACAGCTGCTTGTACCACTCGTTCATGAGGGTGAAGTTCGGCTCATAGCACTCGAGGATCTCGATGCTCTTGCCCTTGCGGTACAGGATGTTGCGGATGGCCGCATACTTGTAGGCGTCGTTGTCGGGGCTGAGCACGGAGAAGCGCTCCATAGCGTCGGCTGCGCCCTTCATGACGTCGTCGATGCTGATGCCGGCAGCAGCGATGGGCAGCAGGCCCACAGCGGAAAGGACGGAGTAGCGGCCGCCGACATCGTCGGGGACGACGAAGGTGGGCCAGCCCTGCGCGTCAGCCAGCTGCTTGAGGGTACCCTTGGCGCGGTCGGTGGTGGCGTAGATGCGCTTGTTGGCTTCTTCCACGCCCATCTCGTCTTCCAGCAGCTTGCGCAGCACACGGAAGGCCAGAGAGGTCTCGGTGGTGGTGCCGGACTTGGAGATGACGTTGATGGAGAAGCGCTTGCCCTTGCACAGCGCGATGATGTCATTCAGATAGGTGGGGCTGATGCTGTTGCCGCAGAAGTAGATCTTCAGGCCGTTGTCCAGCTCGTTGTGGTACATACCCTTGACGGCTTCGATGACGGCGCGTGCGCCCAGATAGCTGCCGCCGATGCCGGCGACCACCAGAACGTCGGAATCCTCACGGATCTTGGCAGCAGCTGCCTTGATGCGCTCGAACTCTTCCTTATCATAATCACGGGGCAGATACATCCAGCCCAGGAAGTCGCTGCCGGGGCCGTTCTTGGCTTCCAGCGTCTTGTGCGCAGCCTCTACCTGGGGGTAGATGGCCTTGTATTCCTCTTCGTTGATGAAACTGGAGAGGTGCTTTGTATTCAGAGCGAGACTCATTCTATCAAAACCTCCAAAACATTTTACGGGCTCTTTGCCCGGCGAGGGTTTTTCTTGGTATAAGTGTACCGTTCCCGCCGGGCAAAGTCAAGGCCAAAATCCTCGCTTTTCATACAATTTTAATAGTGTTGTTTTGTATGCTCTTACATCTTTTATACAAACGTCCAAGCCATTCTTTGCCCTCGCTGACCGTTTTTGACCGGTAGTGCGCAGTTTTCGGTCATGCCGCGCCGGTGAGGCTCTGCCACAGCAGGCCGATGGCATCCCGGACGGTCATCCTCGGCGCATCGGTGGCAGCACGCACTTCGTACTCTTCCAGAAGTGCTTCGCCCTGATAGACGGCGGCTTTGCCCAGCGTCTGGCCCTGCTCCACCGGGGCTTCCAGCTCCTCGGGCAGGGTCAGCTCGGTATGCAGGGATGCCCCGCTCCCCTTCTCCACCAGCACCGTCTCCGGCAGGGCCGAGTAATCCAGCGGGACGCTGCCCGCCGCGCTGCCCCTGACCGTGATCTGGAGCGGCTGTGCCTCGAGTTTTGGCAGCGGCGCGGCCTCATAGGCCCCGAAACCATAGTCCAGCAGAGTCGTGGCGGCGTCGAAGCGGTCGGCGCTGGATGGTGCGCCCAATATCACCGCGATGAGGGAGAGGCCGTTCCGGGTGGCGCTGGCTGAGATGCAGACGCCTGCGCCGCCGGTGGTGCCGGTCTTGAGGCCGGTGATCCCCTCATACCGGCGGAGGAGCTTATTCGTATTGATCAGCTGGGTTGCCCCGCCCCGGAGGGTGTCCGTCCAGATGCCGGTGTAGTGCAGCACCTCGGGGCAGGTGTTCAGGATGGTGCGGCTCATGGCGGCCACATCCCGGGCCGTGGAGAGATGGCCTTCGGCGTCCAGCCCGCAGGCGTTGCGGAAAGACGTCTGCTCCATCCCCAGCGAGGCGGCCCGGGCATTCATCTGCTCCACGAAGGCCGGCTCACTGCCGCCCACCAGCTCGGCCACGGCCACTGCCGCGTCGTTAGCAGAGGAAACGCAGATCGCCTTTATCATCTCGTCCAATGTAAAGCGCTCCCCCGGCTCCAGCCAGATCTGACTGCCGCCCATGTGGTAGGCGTGCTCACTCACCGGCACCGGCGTCTCCATGGTCAGCCGCCCGTCGTGGACAGCCTCGAAAGCAAGCAGCAGGGTCATCACCTTGGTGATGGAGGCGATGGGGACCCGCTCGTCGGCGTTCTTCTCGTAGAGGACCCGTCCGCTCCCCTGCTCGATGAGGATGGCAGCGCGGCAGTTGAGGTCGAGCTGAGGCGCGGCGGCTGCAGTCGGCAGCAGAATTCCTTCTGCCGCTTCCTCGACGTTGGCGCTGACAGCCCGCTCTTCCGGGTGCATGACAGCCCGCAGGCCCACGCCCTCCGCCGTCCCAAGGGCCAGTGCAAACAGCCAGAAGCAGAGCACGGCTGCGCAGAGCACCGCAAAATTCTTTCGTTCCATCCCTTGTCCCTCCCCGCAATGTCTGTCTGATTGCATTCTATGCAAAAAAAGAGGCCGGAATGCTCTTTTCTCCCCGGGAAAAATCTGCTATAATAGGATGGTTTATTATAAGGTAATAACCTCTCCGTCTGCTTCGCAGCCAGCTTTCCCGACAGGGGAGCCAAATCGGAGAGGTTTTGGAAAGGACACCCCATGCGAGTTTGTTTTTATACCCTTGGCTGCAAGGTCAACTTAAATGAGACCGGTGCGCTGGAACAGATGTTCCGCTCCGCCGGTTTCACCATCGTGCCGGAGGGCGAAGAGGCCGACGTCTTTGTGGTAAACAGCTGCACCGTCACCAACTTCGGCGACCAGAAGAGCCGCAAGTGGCTCCGCCGGGCCAAGCGCGAGAACCCCGGCGCCGTCACCGTCCTCACCGGCTGCTACCCGCAGGCTTTCCCCGAGGAAGCGGCCCAGTTCATGGAGGCCGACCTGGTCTGCGGCAACGGCGACCGGAAAGCCATCCTCGATAATGTGCTCAAGCTGCTGGACGGCCACGAGCGCATCGTCGCCATCGCCCCCCACGCGAAGGGCGAGCGGTTCGAGGAACTGCCGGTGGAGCGGTTCGAGACCCACACCCGCGCCTTTATTAAAGTAGAGGACGGCTGCAACCGTCAGTGCGCCTACTGCGTCATCCCCCGCGCCCGCGGCCCGGTGCGCAGCCGCTCGGAAGAGAGCATCCTCGCCGAGCTGCGCCAGCTGGCCGCTTCCGGCTACCGGGAAGTGGTGCTCAGCGCCATCTCCCTGCCCAGCTACGGCCTCGACACCGGCACCAACCTTGTGGAGCTGGTGGAGAAGTGCGCCCGGGTGGAGGGCATCGAGCGTATCCGGCTGGGCAGCCTTGACCCCGATATGCTGACCCCCGAATACATCACCCGGCTGGCGGCAGTGGACAAGCTCTGCCCCCAGTACCACCTGAGCCTGCAGAGCGGTTGCAGCGCCACCCTGCGCCGGATGCGCCGCGTCTATACCGCCGAGCAGTACGCCGAGGTGGTCCGCCAGCTCCGCGTCGCCTACGGTGACCGCCCGGTCAGCTTCACCACCGACTGCATCTGCGGCTTCCCCGGCGAGACGGAGGAAGATTTCCGGGAGAGCTGCGAGTTCCTGAAGGAGATCGGCTTCCTGAAAGTCCACGTCTTCCCCTACTCCCGCCGCAGCGGCACCCCCGCCTACGACTTCCCCGACCAGGTCCATGAGCGCGAAAAACAGGCCCGCAGCCGGGAGATGAACGCCATCGCCGAGGACATCCGCCGCGAGGTGCTGGCCGGCTGCGAGGGCAGCGAAGACGACGTTCTGCTGGAGACTCCCCTCTCCGGCACCCTCTTCACCGGCTACACCCGGCTGTATGTTCCCGTCGTGGTCTCGGCCCCGGGCCATAAGAGCGGCGAGATCGTCCATGTCCGGCTGGGCAGCTACGACGGCGAGCGTGTCCGGGCCGAGATGGTGTAAATCTTAGCCGTTTCTTTGCTGTTTTGTACAAATCCATTTGTTCTCATTTGTGCAAGATATACCAGTTGTGAATTTCATAACAAATTTTAGGTTTTTCCCTTTTCTTCCCGAAGGGTTTATGCTACAATAAAAGTGGATTATTCGGGGCATCCGGCTGTTTGCAGCAGCCCAGTATCAAATGCCCCGGAGAAAAGCCGCGTCGGAGCGGTTTTTTGTTCTGTTGTTTCAAAACAAGGAGAGATTGGAATGAGTTTCAGAGGAATCAACACGACGGTCATCCAGATCCGCCGCCAGGTCTTTACCGAGGTGGCACGGATGGCCTACGCCAACGTCAAGGGCGAGCAGGCCAACCACCTGATGCGCAAGATCCCTTACACCATCATCCCCGGTGAGGAAGGCAAGCTCCGCAAGGACATCTTCCTTGAGCGCGCCATCGTCGAGGAGCGCGTTCGTCTAGCCATGGGCCTGCCCACCCGCCGCATGGACGAGCACAACAGCGTCGTCTCCGGTCTGGAGGACGCTTCCATCGCCGATAAGTATTATGACCCCCCGCTGGTGAACGTCATCAAGTTTGCCTGCAACCGCTGCCCCGAGAAGCTGGTCAAGGTCTCCGACCTGTGCCAGGGCTGCCTCGCACACCCCTGTATGGAAGTCTGCCCCAAGAAGGCCATCACCTGGGAGAGCGGCCGTTCCACCATCGACCAGGAAAAGTGCATCAAGTGCGGCCGCTGCGTCGGCGTCTGCCCCTACAACGCCATCGTCAAGACCGAGCGTCCCTGCGCCGCTGCCTGCGGCATGGGTGCCATCCACTCCGATGAGCTGGGCCGCGCCGAGATCGACTACAGCAAGTGCGTGTCCTGCGGCCAGTGTCTGGTCAACTGCCCCTTCGGTGCCATCGCCGACAAGGGCCAGATCTACCAGCTCATTCAGGGCTTCAACCGCGGTGACCGCATCTACGCCCTCGTCGCTCCCGCCTTCATCAACCAGTTCCCGGGCCTGGCCTCCACCGGCAAGCTCAAGGCTGCGCTGAAGGCTCTGGGCTTCTACGACGTCGTGGAGGTCGCCATCGGTGCCGACCTGTGTACCGTGGATGAGGCCCACGACTTCCTGGAGGAGGTCCCCAACAAGCTGAACTTCATGGCTACTTCCTGCTGCCCGGCATGGAGCATGATGGCAAAGACCGCCTTCCCGGATCTTGCAAAGAACATCTCCATGACCATGACCCCCATGGTCTTTACCGCCCGCATGATGAAGCAGGCCGACCCGGAGGCCCGTATGTGCTTCATCGGACCCTGCGCCGCCAAGAAGCTGGAAGCTTCCCGCCGCACCGTCCGCTCTGATGTGGACTTCGTGCTGACCTTCGAGGAACTGGCCGGCATCATCGAGGCCAAGGACATCGATGTGGCCAACCTCGAAGTCGATCCCGATGAGGTCGATCTGGTCCACGCTTCCGGCGCAGGCCGCGGCTTCGCACAGTCCGGCGGCGTCGCCAAGGCTGTCGCCGACAAGGTCAAGGAGTGGCATCCCGATATGGACGTCAAGATCGCGTCCGCACAGGGCCTCGCCGAGTGCAAGAAGCTGCTGATGCTGGCCAAGGCCGGTAAGTACAACGGCTACCTGCTGGAAGGCATGGGCTGCCCCGGCGGCTGCATCGGCGGCGCCGGCACCATCGCCGACCCCACCCGCACTGCTGTCGCCCTGAACAAGTACGTCAAGGAGGCTCCGTTCCAGGACCCCGAGCAGAGCCCCTTCATGACCAGCATCCACGTGCTGAAGGACGACCCTAACTTTGAGGTCTAAGTTTTCCTGACTTCTGCCGCTTCCCGTCCGCCGGGAGGCGGCTTTTTTGTGTCTTCGGCAAAGTCTGCGTCTTTTCTTCCATAAGATGTGTCTTATGTGAAACATTTTTGTGAAAGCCTCACAAGCCAGATTGACTTTTTCTTCTGAATATGTTATTTTTGCGGTGACAAATTCCTTCGCGTTCCGTTTTGGAACGCACAGAGCCGCCTCTGCGGCTGGAAAGGTCGATTCTTGAATATGACGATTTCTTTGAAGCATATGGGCAGACGCACCGGGGCGGTCCTCGTCTCGCTGCTGCTGCTCCTGATGCTGGCGGTCAGTGCCAGTGCCGCCGCCGTCAAGATGACGGTGGGCGTCCGGTTCTGGCGGGAGTCCGGGGACAAGGAGTCGATGGCCGACAGTGCCGTGGACACCACCCGCGAAGCCACCCTCACCCGCCAGCCCAACGGCACCTTCACTCTCGAGCTTCCGGTCAAGCAGCTCTCTTCCATGAACATGACTGGCCGTCTCACCGGCATCGCCATCGGCGAGGTGAACTATGACGGCACTCTGAGCGGCGACCTGTCCGACGGCACCGCCGTGCTGACCCTCAAGAACCTGCCCGCCTCAGTGCTCACCGGCAGCGATTCCAACAAAGCGCTGGCCGTGACCTGCAGCATCAAGATGGACACCATCCTTCTCGGCGACATCTCTACCAGTGCGAAGATGTCCATCTGGGTCGAGCGCTGAAAAGCCAAATAGCACAAAAAGCGCCCCGCAGCTCTGTTACGAGCTGCGGGGCGCTTGCGTTATTTCAAAAAAGGTTTACTCAGCGATGATGCTCTTGCCGGTCATCTCTGCCGGGACGGGCAGGCCGATATAGGGCAGCATGGTGGGTGCGATGTCGGCCAGGCAGCCGCCCTCGCGCAGCTTCACATCGCCGCAGCCGATGGCCACGAAAGGCACGACGTTGGTGGTGTGGGCGGTGAAAGGAGTGCCGTCGGGGTTCTTCATCTTCTCGGCGTTGCCGTGGTCAGCGGTCAGGAAAGCGCAGCCGCCAGCGTTCAGCACAGCGGTGACGACCTTCTCGACAGCAGCGTCCACAGCCTCAACGGCCTTGACAGCGGCTTCAAAGACGCCGGTGTGGCCGACCATATCGCAGTTTGCGAAGTTCAGGATGACCACGTCGTACTTGCCGCTCTCGATGCGCTTGACGCACTCGTCAGCGACCTCGGGGGCGCTCATCTCAGGCTTGAGGTCGTAGGTAGCGACCTTCGGGCTGGGGATGACACAGCGGTCCTCGCCCTCGTAGGGAGCCTCAACACCGCCGTTGAAGAAGAAGGTGACATGAGCGTACTTCTCGGTCTCGGCGATGCGCAGCTGGGTCTTGCCGTTCTCGGACAGGTACTGGCCCAGGACGTTCTTCAGCTCAACAGGAGGATAAGCGACCTCGCAGTTGGGCATGGTGGCGTCATACTCGGCCATGCAGACGTAGTGGACCTGCTTGCGGCCGCCGCGGCGCTCGAAGCCGGTGAAAGCGTCGTCACAGAAGATGCGGGTCATCTGACGGGCGCGGTCGGGACGGAAGTTCATGAAGATAACGGTGTCGCCGTCCTGCACACGGCCACCCTCGCAGGTGACGCAGGGCAGAACGAACTCGTCGGTCTTGTCGTCGGCGTAGGATGCCTCGATGGCCTCCTGAGCGTTGGCGGCGTGGTTGCCCTCGCCGTAGACGAAGGCAGCGTAAGCCTTCTCCTCACGGTCCCAGTTATTGTCGCGGTCCATGGCGTAGTAACGGCCAGAGACGCTGGCGATCTTGCCGATGCCCAGCTCATCCAGCTTGGCCTGCAGGTCGGCAAGGAAGCCCTTGCCGGAGTGGGGGTCGGTGTCGCGGCCATCGGTGATGCAGTGGAGGTAGACTTCCTTGGCCCCCATGTGCTTTGCCATTTCCAGCACACCGAACCAGTGGTCAGCGTGGCTGTGGACACCGCCGGTACCCACCAGACCCATCAGGTGGATCGCCTTGCCGGCGTCGATGGCAGCCTTCATGTTCTTGACGAGGACGGGGTTCTTGAGCATCTCACCGTCGCGGATGGACTTGGTGATGAGGGTCAGCTGCTGGTAGACGATGCGGCCGGCACCCATATTGGTATGACCCACCTCAGAGTTGCCCATCTGGCCATCGGGCAGGCCCACAGCCATGCCGGAAGCGTCGATGGTGGTCATAGGATATTTTGCCATCAGAGAGTCAAGGAAAGGCTTCTTGGCTGCAACCACGGCGTTGCCGTAGGTCTCGTTGGGGGTCCAGCCAAAGCCGTCCATGATGCAGAGCAGAACAGGTTTCTTGGACATAAAATAGGATCTCCTTTGAAAATTCAACAAACAGCGCCCGGCTCCCTGCCGGAAATGCGGCGCAGCCGGGCGCAGAGAGAACGATTTTTACCGCTCAGGGCTTAGCCCTTGGTGGCAGCGTTGACGATGACAGCAAAGTCAGGAGCCTTCAGGGAAGCACCGCCGATGAGGCCGCCGTCCACGTCCTTCTTGCTCAGCAGCTCCTCGCAGTTCTTGGCGTTCATGCTGCCGCCGTACTGGACGGTGGTAGCCTCGGCCACGGCTTCGCCGTAGACCTCGCCGATGACCTTGCGGATCTGAGCGCAGACTTCCTCAGCCTGGTCGGCAGTAGCGGTCTTGCCGGTGCCGATGGCCCAGATGGGCTCGTAGGCGATGACGACGTTTGCCATCTGCTCAGCGGTGACATCGCGCAGGGCGATCTTGGTCTGCATCCGGACCAGCTCCTCGGTGACGCCCTCCTCACGCTGCTGCAGGCTCTCGCCCACGCAGATGATGACCTTCAGGCCGGCGTTCAGAGCGGCCAGAGCGCGCTTGTTGACGGTCTGGTCGGTCTCTGCGAAATACTGACGGCGCTCGGAGTGACCGACGATGACGTACTCGACGCCCAGATCCACCAGCATATCAGCGCTGATCTCGCCGGTGAATGCGCCGGACTTCTCGAAATGGACGTTCTCGGCACCGACATGGATGTTGGTACCCTTGGTCTTTGCCACAGCAGTGACCAGGTCGGTATAGGGAGTGCAGATGACGACCTCGCAGGATGCGTCCTTGACGGCGGGGATGAGCTCGTCCACCAGAACAGCAGCCTCGGAGGCGGTCTTGTTCATCTTCCAGTTGCCAGCAATAATGGCCTTGCGCTTTGCCTTATCCATGATACGTTCTCCTTACCTTATTTACCTTATAAATAAAAGATGCGGCGGCGAAACAGCCGCCGCACCGTTCATGATGCTGTGATTATGCGTTCTGGATGACTGCGATGCCGGGCAGCTCCTTGCCCTCCAGGTACTCCAGAGAAGCGCCGCCGCCAGTAGAGATGTGGGTCATCTTGTCGCCCAGGCCCATCTGCTGGACAGCTGCTGCGCTGTCGCCGCCGCCGATGACGGTGGTAGCGTCGCTCTCAGCCATAGCCTTGGCCACGGCCAGAGTGCCGGCAGCCAAAGTCGGGTTCTCAAAGACGCCCATGGGGCCGTTCCAGACGACGGTCTTGGAAGCCTTGACAGCGTCGGCGAAGAGCTTCATGGTCTCGGGGCCGATGTCGCAGCCTTCCTTGTCAGCCGGGATAGCGGTGACAGGGACGACGGTGGTCTCGACAGGAGCGTCGATGGGGTCGGGGAAGTTCTCGACACAGGCGGTATCGACGGGCAGGAGCAGCTTGACGCCCTTCTCCTGAGCCTTTGCCATCATCTCCTTGCAGTAGTCCAGCTTGGAGTCGTCGCACAGGCTCTTGCCGACCTCATAGCCCTGAGCCTTGATGAAGGTGTAGGCCATGCCGCCGCCGATGATGAGGGTATCGACCTTCTCCAGCAGGTTGGAGATGACATTCAGCTTGTCAGCGACCTTTGCGCCGCCCAGAATGGCGGTGAAGGGACGGACGGGATCGTTCACGGCATTGCCGAGGTACTTGATCTCCTTCTCCATCAGGTAGCCGACAGCGGTGTCCTTGATGTAGTCGGTGACGCCTGCGGTGGAGCAGTGTGCGCGGTGGCAGCTGCCGAAGGCATCGTCAACGTATGCGTCTGCCAGAGAAGCCAACTCCTGAGAGAACTCAGGCAGGTTCTTGGTCTCTTCCTTGCGGAAACGGGTGTTCTGCAGCAGGACGACGTCGCCGTTGTTCATGGCAGCGACAGCAGCCTTTGCGTTCTCGCCCACGACGTTGTCGTCGTCAGCAAAGACAACGGTCTTGCCCAGCTTTGCGCTCAGAGCCACAGCAACGGGAGCGAGGCTGAACTTTGCCTCGGGGCCGTTCTTCGGCTTGCCCAGATGGCTGCACAGAATGACCTTCGCGCCGTCATTGACCAGCTTCTGGATGGTGGGCAGAGCCGCATTGATGCGGTTCTCGTTGGTGATGACGCCGTCCTTCATGGGGACGTTGAAATCACAGCGGACAAGGACCTTCTTGCCGCAGTAGTTCTGATCGTCGATCGTCTTTTTACCTAAACCCATAGTGATTATTCTCCTCTCAATTCATTCTTCGGAATCGAATTTCGCTCACTCTCGGGGTCTTAGCCCCTATGACACTATTATAAACAAAATATGTGTGTATTGCAAGGACGGGGGATGGATAATTTATTAACAAACTTTTCCTGTGATATTCGGGAATTGTGTCTATTTTGACAGTAGTCCGGCCCGGCTGCCAAAACGCCGCAGGCGGTCTCCCCTCCTGCGGCGCTTAAAACTGTCCACTTTAATCCCGACGGAACAGGTCGCGGGTGTAGACTTTGTCCTGTACATCATCCAGACAGCTGTCGTAGCGGTTGGCGATGATGGCCTGGCTGCGCTTTTTGAAAACGTCCAGATCGTTCACCACTTCGCTGCCGAAGAAGGTAGTGCCATTCTCCAAAGTCGGCTCATAGATGATAACTGTCGCGCCCTTGGCCTTGATACGCTTCATGACACCCTGAATGGAAGACTGACGGAAGTTGTCGGAGCTGGCCTTCATGGTCAGGCGGTAGACGCCGATGACACAGGGCTTCTCGTCCGCCGCGTTATACTCGTTCTCTTCCCCGTAGCTGTAGTAGCCCGCCATCTGGAGCACCCGGTCTGCAATGAAATCTTTGCGGGTGCGGTTGGACTCCACGATGGCCTCGATGAGATTTTCCGGCACATCCTCGTAGTTGGCGAGGAGCTGCTTGGTATCTTTAGGCAGGCAGTAGCCGCCGTAACCAAAGCTGGGATTATTATAATGTGTGCCAATGCGGGGGTCGAGGCAGACGCCCTCGATGATATGCCGGGTATCAAGCCCTTTCATCTCGGCGTAGGTGTCCAGTTCATTGAAGAAGGAAACGCGGAGGGCAAGATAGGTGTTGGCGAACAGCTTGACCGCCTCGGCCTCGGTGAAGCCCATGAAGAGGGTGTCGATATTCTCTTTGACAGCACCTTCCTGTAACAAATAGGCAAAGGTGTGTGCCGCCTCCACGAGGCGCTCATCCTGCATATCCGTACCTACGATGATGCGGCTCGGGTAGAGATTATCGTATAGTGCCTTGGACTCCCGCAGGAACTCCGGGCTGAAGATGATATTCCCGCACTGATACTTTTCACGGACACTGGCCGTGAAGCCCACCGGGATGGTGGACTTGATGACCATGACAGCCTCGGGGTTCACCTTCATCACCAGCCGGATGACCGCCTCCACCGCCGAGGTATCGAAGAAATTCTTCCGGCTGTCGTAGTTGGTGGGGGCCGCGATGACCACAAAGTCAGCGTCCCGATAGGCCGTCTCCCCGTCCAGCGTAGCCGTCAGGTCGAGATCTTTCTCGGTGAGGTATTTTTCGATGTAGTCGTCCTGAATGGGCGATTTTTTCTGGTTGATGAGATCCACCTTTTCCGGCACGATGTCCACAGCCGTGACATGGTGGTGCTGGCTCAGCAGGACAGCAATGGACAGGCCGACGTAGCCTGTACCCGCGACAGCGATGTTCAGTTTTTCGAATGCTTTCATGGCTTTCGCTCCTACGACACAAATGCAATAAACTGCGGTATTGACTTTATTGTATCATGAAGCGGATGAGGTGGCAAGTATCGACAAATAAAAACACCCTTCCCCTGCGGCGTACCGCAGAAGGAAGGGTGTCAAACTCACTGATTGGTCTTCCCGCTTATTCAGCAGGGCACCTCAAGCACTTTTGAGCGTAGAGCTGTGATTAGCAGTTCTCAGCGAAGTACTTAATGGTACGGACCATCTGAGAAGTGTAGGAGTTCTCGTTGTCGTACCAGGACACGACCTGAACCTGATAGGTGTCGTCATCGATCTTAGCGACCATGGTCTGGGTAGCGTCGAACAGAGAGCCGTAACGCATACCGATGACGTCGGAGGAGACGATCTGATCCTCGTTGTAGCCGAAGGACTCGGAAGTAGCAGCCTTCATAGCAGCGTTGATGGACTCCTTGGTGACGTCCTTGCCCTTGACGACTGCGACCAGCAGGGTGGTGGAGCCGGTGGGAACAGGCACACGCTGAGCAGAGCCGATCAGCTTGCCGTTCAGCTCGGGGATGACCAGACCGATGGCCTTAGCAGCACCGGTGCTGTTGGGGACGATGTTCTGTGCGCCAGCACGAGCACGGCGCAGGTCGCCCTTGCGCTGAGGACCATCCAGGATCATCTGGTCGCCGGTGTAAGCATGAACGGTGGTCATGATGCCGGAGACGATGGGGTAGGTCTTGTTCAGGGTGTCGGCCATGGGAGCCAGGCAGTTGGTGGTGCAGGAAGCAGCGGAGATGACCTGATCCTCAGCGGTCAGGGTCTTCTCGTTGACGGAGTAGACAATGGTCTTCAGGTCGTTGCCTGCGGGAGCAGAGATGACAACCTTCTTAGCGCCAGCCTGGATGTGAGCCATGCTCTTCTCCTTGCTGGTGTAGAAGCCGGTGCACTCCAGAACGACATCGACGTTCAGCTCGCCCCAGGGAGCGTCCTTTGCGTCCTTAACAGCGTAGATCTTGATCTCCTTGCCGTCGACGATGATGGAGTCCTCGGTAGCCTCGACGGTGTGCTTGCCCTCACCGATCTTGCCGCAGAAGGAACCCTGAGCGGTATCGTACTTCAGCAGGTGAGCCAGCATCTTGGGGCTGGTCAGGTCGTTGATAGCGACGACCTCGTAACCCTCAGCATCAAACATCTGACGGAAAGCCAGACGGCCAATACGACCAAAACCATTGATAGCAACTCTAACAGCCATGTTAATAGTACCTCCTAAATGTTCTTACCCTGATTCGGATAATTCACGGTACTCTTATTTTAGACCAAAACGGCCAAACTTTCAAGTGCCTGCCAAAAAATTAACAAGTCGTTTTCATACTTTTTTGCTTTTGTACTATTTTCTCGGGGAATAGGGTGTTGTTTTGAGCAATTCAACCAAGCGACTGCTGACGCATTTATGCATCCTGCTCAGTCCTTGTGCAGCGCACAGCGCTCAAGGCTCCCAAAACGCCCACACAGCACAGCCCCAGCCGGAACAGCAGCGTCGGCGTCAGCAGAGCCCCGCCGCCCTCCTGTACAAGGGTCTGCAGCACGGTGGGCAGCTCCCAGCACAGGCAGAGGGCAAACGCCGCCAGCCCGCCGGCGCAGAGGGTGCGCCCATCCGACGTGCCGGGCAGGTAGAGCGCCCGGGCCAGCGCCGAGAGGAACACCAGCCCCACCAGCAGCTGCCAGACCATCGCCGTGGGGGCCACCCGGTGCCAGCTGGAGCTGTTCTCCATAAAGCGGGCCAGCACGCACCAGTAGAACACGGCGCTGCCCAGCACGGCGGGCGTCAGGCTGCGGGTGGGGGTCTTCCAGTCCTTCCGCAGCCAGCTCAGACCGAGACCGATCATCCAGAACGCGCACAGCGCCTCCAGCGCAGCCCGGATAAGCATTGCCACGCTGCTCCCCATCCAGAGGATGCGCAGCACAGCAGCCTCTCCATAGCAGACAGCCGCCGCCAGTGCCACGACGCCGGAAAGCGTACAGTGGCCCCGCAGCGCATCGGTCTGCGGCTTACAGCAGCGGCCCGCCGCTACGGCGGCACCGACGGCCACGGCCAGCGCACCGTACCGCAGCCAGACTGAGCCGACGATGCACAGGCCCGTTTCCGTGTCGGTGAGAAGGGCCAGGTCTATGCCCCGGAAAACGCCCAGCGCTGCGCTCAGGAAAAGCGAAACCATGATAAAAAAGTTCATCTGTAATCCTCAAATCTCTATCCCCTTTTCGGGGGAATTATCATAAGTGTATGATAGCGCGTTTTGGGCAGAAATGCAAGGCATTCCCCTCTTGTGTGCTTTTTTGCCGACAGCGGCCGGTATACTGAGTCCAAAAGTCTGTCCGGAAGGGAGATATGCCCCATGAAAAAAGCCTTTCTGCTCCTCTGCGCCCTGCTCCTCGTGCTAGGCAGCTCCCTGCCGCTGGCAGGCTACCGGCTGGCCCGGGCCGTGCTGAGCCGCAGGGCAGCCGTTCCCCCTGCCCCGGCGTCCAGCACCTCCGCCGCATCGGAAGCCGCGCCTGCCGCTTTCGAGGGAGACGCAGACGTCTTTCTCATCGAAGACCTGAGCACCGGCGAGGTGCGGCAGGTGCCGAAGCGGGACTATCTCATCGGGGCCGCAGCGGCTGAAATGCCCCTCACATGGCCGGACGAGGCCCTCAAGGCGCAAATCGTCGCGGCCCACAGCTACGCGCTCTACTGCCGCGACCACGCCTCTGCAGCCAACGGCAGCTGGCTCTCTGCCGACCCGGCACGGCGGCAGGGCTATCTGACCGACGCCGTCCTCCACAGCTACTGGGGGACCGACTACGAGGCCAACTATGCCCGTCTCTCGGCCCTCGTAGACGCCGTCCTCAGCGATGTCCTCTGCTATGGCGGTGCGGCGGCAGGGACGAGTTATTTTGCCATCTCCAATGGCCGTACCGAGGCCAGCGAGAACGTCTGGGGCAGCGCCCTCCCCTACCTCGTCCCGGTGGACAGCAGCACCGACCTCTCCGCCGACAACTACGAAGTCACCCTCACCCTTTCTGCCCCGCAGGTACAGCAACTTCTTTCCTCGGGACTGGGCATCGCCGCCGACTCTGCCGCGCCGGAACGCTGGTTCGGTGAGACGACCCTGACAGCTTCGGGCTATGCGGCCTCTCTGCCCGTCTGCGGCCAGACCGTCTCCGGAACAGCCCTCCGGCGGGCTCTGGGGCTGCGGAGCGCCTGCTTCACCATCCGGTATCAGGACGGCAGCTTCCTCATCACGACGAAAGGCTACGGCCACGGCGTGGGCCTGAGCCAGTGGGGTGCCAAAGCGCTGGCCGAGCAGGGCTGGACCTACGAAGTCATCCTCGCCCACTATTTCCCGGGGACGCAGCTCTGCCGATGACACAAAAACAGGGTGGTCAGCATTGCCGACCACCCTGTGTCTTTTTATTTTGGGGAAGCTCAGCCCAGAAGCCAGCTCCACATCCCCTTCTTCGTCTCGGTCCCGGTCACAGCCTCAGCTTCACTCTCAACTGCCTCAGCCACAGCCTCTTCGGTCTCCTGAACGAGCTGACCCAGCTTCGTGCCGGAGGGATCCTGTACCGTCCAGTAAGTCGCGGTGCTGCTGGCGCTGCCGGAAACGGTGAAGTCGCTCATGAAGCAGAGCGTCTGGCCGTTGGAGTCGGTCAGCACGACCATGTAAGTGTAGCTGCCTTCGGGCAGCTCACCGAAACGGAGCTGGCTGTCGAAGTTCTTCAGAGACCAGCTGGACGCATTGGGCGCGGCCTCAGCGCTCTGAACAGGCTGGTCGTTGGCGTCGAGGATCGCCGCTTCCACGCTGCTCAGCACAGTACCCGATGCGCTGGCGGCAGTGCCGCTCACGCTCATGCCCTTGCCGGTGCGGATGTTGACCGGGTAGCGCATTCCTTCCAGACGGAGGCTGTCCAGCGTCGCGACGGCGCTGTTATGGTCGGAAGATATGTACCAGTAGCAGGAAGCACCTGCGATGGAGATGCTGGCTGCCGAGATCGGCACACGGCCCGAGGAGACGCTGCCGGCGGGGTCGGAGCAGTAGAACACGCCGTCGGTGTAGTCTGTCAGGAGAACGGCGTGGGGCTGGCGGCGGTCGTAGAGGACGATGCCCTCGGGGTGCTCTGCCAGCAGCTGGATGAGCACTGCCTTCTTCTCCTCGTTGTTGGACGGCAGCGTGGAGTAACCCACCTGCATCGCATTATAGTTGAAGCTGTGGGAGAGGCCGCCTGCCCACGCACTGCCGCGGACGCTGTTCTCGGTCACGTCCGTCCAGTCGGTCAAGCCGTCCAGAAAAGCGCGGCGGCGGAGCATCATGGCGGCGGAGGCCAGCGTACAGGTGCCGCCCCGGCTCTGCTTGAAGTAAAATCCTGCGTCCACGTTGAGGTCCACCGCCAGCGCTCCCGGCAACATCACTGCCATCAGCACGAGCGACAGCACAAGGGCCATCAGTTTTTTCCAGATCCGGTGCGGCGCACATTCCACGTTTGACTCATCCCTTCATCTTTCATTCACTGCTGTAAAGTATACCATTTTGTTACACTTTTGTAAACCGCAGGGAGACTTTTTTCTCAGATTTCACACGCTTCGTACACAATTTCGGGGCAGAATGCACAAATAGCGTCTAACTTTTTGGAACATATAACAAAAAGCCCCCGCCATCCCGAGGGACAGCAGGAGCAAAACTGGAACGAATTTTCGTTTAGAACAGGCCGGTGATCTTGCCGTCGGCGTCCACATCAATGCCCACGGCGGCGGGCTTCTTGGGCAGGCCGGGCATGGTCATGATGCTGCCGCAGATGACCACCACGAAGCCGGCGCCGGCGGCCAGACGCACCTCGCGCACCTCCATCGTGAAGCCGGTGGGCGCACCGGTCAGCTTGGCATTATCGCTGAAGCTGTACTGGGTCTTGGCGATGCAGACGGGCAGGTCGCCGTAACCCAGCTCGGTAAGCTCGGCCAGAGTCTTGCTGGCGGCGGCGCTGTAGTTCACGCCGTCGGCGCGGTAGATCTTGGTGGCGATGGCGTTGATCTTGTCCTTGAGGGGCATTTCCAGCGGGTAGGTGTACTGGATGGGACGGTCCTCCATGATGTCCAGCACCTTCTCGGCCAGAGCCTTGCCGCCCTCGCCGCCCTTGGCGAAGACCTCGCTCAGGACGCAGGGGACGCCCTGCTCGGCACAGACCTGCTCGACGTAAGCCTGCTCTTCGGCGGTATCGGTCGGGAAGGCGTTGATGGCCACCACGACGGGCAGGCCGAAACCGTTCTTCATGTTGTCGATGTGGCGGACGAGGTTGGCTGCGCCCTTCTTGACGGCCTCAAGGTTGGGAGTGTTCAGGTCGGCCTTGGCTACGCCGCCGTGGCTCTTGAGCGCACGGAGAGTCGCCACCAGCACGCAGGCGCTGGGCGCGATGCCCGCATAGCGGCACTTGATGTCCAGGAACTTCTCTGCGCCCAGATCTGCGCCGAAGCCTGCCTCGGTGATGACATAGTCGGCCAGCGAGAGGCTGAGCTTGGTGGCCATGACGCTGTTGCAGCCGTGGGCGATGTTGGCGAAGGGGCCGCCGTGGATGATGGCGGGGTTGTTCTCGAGGGTCTGGACCAGGTTCGGGTCGAGGGCATCCTTCAGCAGGGCAGTCATGGCACCGGCTGCGCCGATGTCCCCAGCCGTGACGGGCTTGCCGTCATAGGTGTAGGCGCAGACGATCTTAGAGAGGCGCTCTTTCAAATCGGAGATGCTAGTGGCAAGGCAGAAGATGGCCATGATCTCGCTGGCAACGGTGATGTCGAAGCCGTCCTCGCGGGGGGTGCCGTTGACCTTGCCGCCCAGGCCGTCCACGATAAAGCGGAGCTGACGGTCGTTCATGTCCATGCAGCGCTTCCAGGTGATGCGGCGGGGGTCGATGTTCAGGGGGTTGCCCTGCTGGATGCTGTTGTCGATCATGGCCGCCAGCAGGTTGTTGGCGGTACCGATGGCGTGGATGTCGCCGGTGAAGTGGAGGTTGATGTCCTCCATCGGCACCACCTGTGCGTAGCCGCCGCCGGCTGCGCCGCCCTTCATGCCGAAGACAGGGCCGAGGGAGGGTTCACGGAGGCAGAGCATGGTCTTTTTGCCTATGGCGTTCATGGCGTCGGCCAGACCCACGCTGGTGGTCGTCTTGCCTTCACCGGCAGGGGTGGGGCTGATAGCCGTGACGAGGATGAGCTTGCCCTGCTTCGATGCCTTATGGATGAGGCGGTGGTTTACCTTGGCCTTATAGCGGCCATAGGGGATCACGTCCTCGTCGGCAAGGCCCAGACTGGCGGCGATGTCGGCGATGGGCTTCATTTTGGCTTCCTGTGCGATCTCGATGTCAGACTTCATATTCAGCATCCTCCTTAAACAAAAAGGGCAGCTTTGCGCACCACGACGCAAGGCTGCCCAGACGGTCGGCATTAAAGCTTCTCTCCCCTTCTGCACTGTGGTGCTCCACAAGATCCGTCAGCAGAAGGATCAGCTAACATCTAAAAGATAACACACCCATGCCGGGTTTGTCAAGCACAAAAAAGACGCCCCCGCTTTGCAGCGAGAGCGCCTCTTTGTTCAAGAATCGAAATTCAAGAAGCAAGCTTTAAGGGGGTTAAATTACTTAACCTCAACCTTAGCGCCGGCATCCTCCAGCTTCTTCTTGATGTCCTCAGCCTCAGCCTTGGAAGCCTTCTCCTTGACAGCCTTGGGAGCGCCGTCAACGATAGCCTTAGCCTCCTTCAGGCCCAGACCGGTGATCTCCTTGACCAGCTTGATGACGCCCATCTTGCCAGCGCCAGCCTCGACCAGGATGACGTCGAACTCGGTCTTCTCTTCCTCAGCGGCAGCAGCAGCGCCAGCAGCAGCGGGAGCAGCAGCAGCAACAGCAGAAACGCCGAACTCTTCGCAGTATGCGTCGATGAGCTCCTTCAGCTCCAGAACGGACAGCTCCTTGACGGAGTCGATGATGGCAGTAATCTTCTCAGAAGCCATAGTAGTAACCCTCCAATATAAATGGTTTGTTTGTTGATTTCAGATGTTTTTTAAGCAGCGGTCACGCGGCCATCAGGCAGCGGGCTCCTCCTGCTTGTCGGCATAAGCCTGCATTGCAACAGCCAGACCAGACAGAGTGCTGGTGAGGGCGCCTGCAAACATGGACAGCATGCCTTCGCGGTTGGGCAGCTTTGCGATGGCGTTGGTCTCGGCAGCGTCCATGACCTTGCCTTCCATGAAGCCAGCCTTCACGACGAACTTCTTGGACTTATCGCCGTCCTGGTACTTGCACAGGATGCGGGCAGCGGACATGGGGTCTTCCTCGTGAGCAAAAGCGATAGCGGTATCGCCCTTGAACTGCTCAGCCAGGGTCTCCAGAGAAGTACCCTTGACAGCCAGACGCAGCATGGTGTTCTTCACGACCATGTAATCGACGCCTGCCTCACGCAGCTCCTTACGGAGCTTGGTGTCGTTCTCGACGTTGATGCCGCCGTAAGCGACGACGCAGCCGGAAACCGCACTCTCAAACTTTGCCTTCAGATCAGCGACGTAAGCCTGCTTCTCAGAAAGAATCTTTGCACTGGGCATTCGGTTTCACCTCGTTTCAAAAACTTATATCGAAAGCTGGTGAGCAACGAAAAAAGCCTCTTTCCCGCACATGGTCCGAGAAAGAGGCATAAAACAACTTTACGCACGTTTCTCGGCAGGCGGCATAGCCTTACGCTGGACTCCAGCACCTGCTGTCTCAAAAACAGCATGATTATTTTACCGCAAACGTGCGGGATTGTCAAGTGCTTTTTTGAATTTTCTTAAAAAAACCTCTCCGTCAATGCTTCGCATTGCCACCTCTCCTATCGAGGAGAGGCCTTGGCATACCGCAAAGCCCAATCTCTTCGCCAGAGGCTCCCCTATTAGGGGCAACAACGACGACCACCGCCAGTGGCGGAAACAGGGAGTCGTTGTTGGGGCAGCGGCCAGCAAGACGCGCGCAATGCGCAGCGGATGCTGGGTGCCGCAACCCGGCCTTGTCGAGCGACAGCGAGACTGAGAGGTTATTCCTTCAATTCAAAAATCAGACACCGTACTTCAGGGTGTTGAGACGGATGCCAGGGCCCATGGTGGTAGCGATGGTAGCGCTCTTGAAGTAAGTGCCCTTTGCAGCGGCGGGCTTTGCCTTTGCAATGGCGCTCATGACGGTATCCAGGTTGCTGTACAGCTTCTCTGCACCGAAGGAAGCCTTGCCCACGGGGACATGGATGATGTTCTGCTTGTCCAGACGGTACTCGATCTTACCAGCCTTGGCCTCAGAAACTGCCTTGCCCAGATCGGGAGCGACAGTGCCGGCCTTGGGGTTGGGCATCAGGCCGCGGGGGCCCAGGACCTTACCGAGACGGCCAACGCGGCCCATCATGTCGGGGGTGGTGACGACAACGTCGAAGTCCATGAAGCCGCCGGCGATCTTTGCGATCAGCTCGTCATCACCGACGATGTCAGCGCCGGCTGCCTCAGCAGCAGCGGCGGCAGCGCCCTTAGCGATGGCGCAGACGCGGACGGTCTTGCCGGTGCCGTTGGGCAGAACGACAGCGCCGCGGACCTGCTGGTCAGCGTGACGGCCATCAACGCCCAGACGGACGTGCAGCTCGACGGTCTCGTCGAACTTGGCGGAAGCGGTCTTGCAGGCCAGCTCCAGAGCCTCGTTCACTTCGTACAGTTTAGTAGAATCGACCAGCTTTGCAGCGTCGACATAGTGCTTGCCATGTTTCATTGTATATCCTCCTGTGTGGTCATGCGGGCAGTGTTATGCCCTCCCACTGTTTATGTCTCAGCCCTCGACGACGATGCCCATGGAACGGCAGGTGCCGCGGACCATGCTGCAGGCAGCTTCCAGAGAAGCAGCGTTCAGGTCGGGCATCTTGGTCTTAGCGATCTCTTCCACCTGAGCGGCGGTCAGAGTAGCGACCTTTTCCTTGTTGGGCTTGCCGGAAGCGGTGTTGATGCCAGCGGCCTTCTTGATCAGAACGGCTGCCGGAGGAGTCTTGGTGATGAAGCTGAAGGAGCGGTCAGCGTAGACAGTGATGACGACGGGGATGACATAACCCATCTGGTTCTTGGTACGCTCGTTGAACTCCTTGGTGAAGGCCATGATGTTGACGCCCTTCTGACCCAGAGCAGGGCCAACAGGGGGAGCCGGAGTCGCCTTGCCGGCCTCGATCTGCAGCTTAATGTAGCCAGTAACTTTCTGTGCCATAGTAAATGCACCTCCAAAAATCTGTGGTGAGTTGCGGCGCGGTGTCTCCGCGCCTCCCACGAGCGCATACGCGGTGTACACGCTCTATAAGAACCGCACTGCGGTCTTACCTTGGTAGAACGGATGCCGGTTGGTTACGGCAGCTCGACCTGCGCGATGTCCACTTCTGCGGGCGTCTCGCGGCCAAACATATTGACCTTGAGCTTGACTTTGAAGCTCTCGGTATCGATGCCCTCCACAAGGCCCATAAAGCCTTCCAGGGGGCCGGCGGTGATCTGCACGGTATCGCCGACGTTGAAATCGACGGTCAGCGGAGCCGCCTTCTCGACGCCCATCTTCTCCACTTCCTCAGCGGTCAGGGGGACAGGCTTCGAGGCAGGGCCGACGAAACCGGTGCAGCCGCGCGTATTGCGCACGACATACCAGGTATCGTCGTTCATGACCATCTTGACCAGAACGTAGCCGGGGAACAGCTTGTGCTCCACCATACGCTCCTTGCCGTCCTTGATCTCGGGGACCATCTCGGTCGGGACCTTGATGTCACAGATCAGATCCTGCAGGCGGCGGTTCTCCACCATGGTCTGTAAGTCCGTTGCCACTTTATTCTCGTAGCCGGAATAGGTATGCACGACATACCAAAGCGCCTCATTGGACTGCTCTTCCATTCTGGTTGACCCTCCGTTTCAAGATGATTCAAGCGCCGATGATAAGGCCCAGGATGCCACCGAAGATGGCGTCCAGTGCGATCATCACGACGGCGGCGATCGCCACAGTCACGAGCACCACGACGGTGTTGGTCTTGATGTCCGCCTTAGACGGCCACACGACCTTTTTCAGCTCGCTCTTCGTGTCGCGGAAGAACTTTGCCACATTTGCGGCAAAACCCTTCACGGCGGCCTTCATTCTGGCCACAAAGCCCGGCTTTTTCTCGGTTTTGTCTGCCATGATGTTGTCCGCCTTTCTTACTTGGTTTCGCGATGAACGGTGTGCTTCTTGCAGAAGCGGCAGTACTTCTTCATCTCGAGACGATCGGGGTTGTTCTTCTTGTTCTTCGTGGTGTTGTAGTTGCGCTGCTTGCACTCGGTGCAGGCCAGAGTGATTTTAACGGTCATTTGTTGACACCTCCATTATAACGGTTGTTTTGAACCTCCCTCGGCTTGCGGGAGCACCCGTCCGACAGGCGCACTTAATAACCCCGCAAAAGAGGTGTTACCATTGTAACACGTCTTTTTCCATTCGTCAAGCGGGGAATCTGCGTTTTTTCAGGTTTTTTGTATTTTCTTTCTCTTCGCCCGACTGCGCGGCACCGCTTGCATCCCGGGCATAAATATTATATAATAAGTATATCTATGTATATAGACAAAACTTCGGGCTGTCTGCCGCGCGCAGCGGTCCTGAAATCAGGAGAGATCGATTATGTTATCCGATTCTGAACATAAAATGAGTGTGGTCGTCCTGTTCGGCGGAATGTCCAGCGAGCACGAGGTCAGCCGCGTGTCCGCCGGCACCTTCGTGGACCAGCTCGACCGCCAGCGGTACGAGCTGCTGACCATTGGCATCACCAAAGAGGGCCGCTGGCTCTACACCGAGGCCGACTCGGCCCAGATGGCCGACGGCAGCTGGGAAGAGCTGCCGGGCAATATGCCCTGCGTGCTCAGCCCCGACCGTGCCGACCACGGCCTCATCCTCTTCACCCCCGCCGGGCAGGTGGAGAAGGTCCATGTGGACGTGGTCATCCCTGTGCTCCACGGCCTGTGGGGCGAGGACGGCACTGTGCAGGGCCTGCTGGAGCTGGCCGGCATCCCCTACGTAGGCTGCGGCGTTCTGGCCAGCGCGGTCTGCATGGACAAGGCAGTCGCCAACGCCATGTTCGACGCCTCCGGCATCCCTCACACTAAGTGGCTCTCCGCCACCCGCTGGGAGATCGAGTCTGACCCCGACGGCGTCTGCGACGGCGTCATCGCAAAGCTGGGCTGGCCCATCTTCGTCAAGCCCGCCAACGCCGGTTCCAGCGTGGGCATCACCAAGGCCCATGACCGCGATGAGCTGAAGGCCGCCATCCGGCTGGCCCTCGCCAACGACCGCAAGGTGGTGTTCGAGGCCTTCGTGGACGGCCACGAAGTGGAGTGCGCCGTCATCGGCTCCGACCCCGCCGTCTCCACCCGCCCGGGCGAGATCTTGGCCGGTGCCGAGTTCTACACCTACGACGACAAATACAAGAACGGCGTCAGTCAGGTGGTCATTCCGGCCAAACTGCCCGAGGAAAAGCTGGACGAGGTGAAGACCTACGCCGCCATGGCCTATACGGCGCTGGGCTGCGAGGGTCTGGCCCGCTGCGACTTCTTTGTGGAGAAGGACACCGGCCGCGTCCTCATCAACGAGATCAACACCTTCCCCGGTTTCACCCCCATCAGTATGTACCCCAAGCTGATGGAGCATGAGGGCATCCCCGTGCCTGCCCTCATCGACCGCCTCATCGCTCTGGCTCTGGAAAGGACGGAAAAGCAGCATGGATAACCGTCCCATCGGCGTATTCGACAGCGGCCTTGGCGGTCTGACCGGCGTGCGGGAGCTGCGCAAGCGCCTCCCCAACGAGAATATCGTCTACTTCGGCGATACCGGCCGCGTCCCCTACGGCAGCCGCAGCCCTGAGACTATTTTGCAGTATGCACGGCAGGACATCGCATTCCTGCTCTCGAAGGATGTCAAGTGCATCATGGCCGCCTGCGGCACGGTGTCCAGCATCTACCCCGCCGCCGAGGCCGCAAAGCTCCCCGTCCCCTATCTGGGCGTCGTGGACGCTGCGGCGCGGGAGGCCGCTTTCGTCACCCGGAACCGCCGCATCGGCGTCATCGGCACGGCGGCCACCATCCGCTCCCGCAGCTATGAGACCGTCCTGCGCAAGCTCGTTCCCGGCGTGGAGATCACGGCCCGGCCCTGCCCCCTCTTCGTGCCTCTCGTGGAGGCCGGCTATGTGGACCACAGCGCCCTCGACAAGCAGCAGGTAACTCGTCTGGTCATCGCCCAGTATCTGGCCGAGGTGCGGGAGGCCGGGGTGGACACCCTCATCCTCGGCTGCACCCACTACCCCCTCATCAAAGAGATGATAGGCTGGTACATGGGCAGGAACGTCACCCTCGTGGACCCGGCCCAGACCGCCGCCCACCATCTGGAGCGGACGCTCAGCGAGCACGGCCTGAAGGGAAACCACGAAAAGGGCGAGGCCCACTTCTACGTCAGCGACGTGCCGGACAGCTTCGCCCAGACCGCCGACCTCTTCCTCGGGGAGTACAAGGGCGGGCTCATCGACCAGATCGCCATTGACAAATACTGATAAGGACGCAAAACTGTGAGCAAACCACTGGAAAACTACATCATCCGCATCAAGAGCTCCATCGACCAGTTCGACAATGAGGGCGTCATCCGCGAGGAGGACCGCGACCACATCGAGCTGATGACCCGGGGCAGCTTTACCAAAAAGAACGGAAGCTACTACATCTCTTATAAGGAGACGCAGACCATCGGCTTCGAGGGCTGCACCACTACCATCAAGATCGCCGAGGACGGCAGCCGAGTGGCCCTGCTCCGGTTCGGGCGGGCCAACAGCCAGCTCCTCATCGAGCGGGACCGCCGCAATCTCTGCCACTACGAGACGGAGGTGGGCTCCCTCACTCTGGGCGTCACCGGCGACGGCATCGACTGCAAGCTGACCGAGAAGGGCGGCAGCGCGGCGTTCAGCTACCTGCTGGACGCCGACGACGCCCGCATCGTCAGCCGCAACACGCTGGAAATGACGGTACAGCACGTCAACTGACTTCTCATTGTTTTTTGCCTGCGGCTCCTGCGGCAAGCGGGCTTCGCACTCAAACACGAAAGGACACTTGAAATGACCGACTTTGAAAAGACCTACCAGAACTACAACCCCCGGCAGACCGCGCTGGACGAGGCCCGCGCCCTGCTGACCGCCGCCGCCAAGGCTGCGATGGCCGACGGCACCCTGCCCGAGGCCGAGCTGCCCGCCTTCATCGTAGAGATCCCCGCCGACGTCAAGAACGGCGACATCGCCTCCAACATCGCCATGGCCGGCGCGCGCACCTGGCGCAAGGCCCCGAAGATGATCGCCGACGCCCTCATCGCCCACCTGCCCGCACTGGACGGCGGCGTTTTCGCCAAGGTCGAAGTAGCCGGCCCCGGCTTCATCAACCTGTTCCTCGCCCCCTCCTTCTGGGCCGGCGTCGTGCTGGGTGCCTGCTCCAACAAGGAGTATGGCCGCACCGACCACGGCAAGGGTGCCAAGTACAACGTGGAGTTCGTCTCCGCCAACCCCACCGGCCCCATGCACATGGGCAATGCCCGCGGCGGCGCTCTGGGTGACTGCCTGGCCGCTGTCCTCGACTGGTCCGGCTACGACGTGACCCGTGAGTTCTATATCAACGACGCAGGCAACCAGATCCAGAAGTTCGGCAAGAGCCTCGCTGTCCGCTACCTGCAGAAGTACTGCGGCGAGGAGGCTTATCCCCTGCCCGCCGAGTGCTATCAGGGCGGCGACATCAAGGTGCTGGCCGGTGAGTTCGCTGAGCTGAACGGCGACAAATACGTTGCCTCCTGCAAAGGCATGGACGAGGAGACCCTCTTCGAGAGCGAGGCTTTCGCAGCTCTAAAGGACGCCCTCGTTGCCTACGCCCTGCCCAAGAACATCGCCGCCCTCAAGCGCGACCTGGGCAAGTACCGCATCGACTACGATGTCTGGTTCCATGAGAGCACCCTCCACGAGTCCGGTGCTGTGCTGGCCGTGGTGGACAAGCTGCTGGAGCTGGGTGCCTGCTACAAGGCCGAGGACGGTGCAATCATGTACCGCAGCGCACAGTACGCTGCCAAGTACGGCACCGTCAACAAGAAGAAGACCGACGACGGCACCGAGGAGGAAGCCAAGGACGAAGTCCTCGTCCGTGCCAACGGCATCCCCACCTACTTTGCCGCCGACATCGCCTACCACTACAACAAGCTGGCCACCCGCGGCTTCGCCAAGGCCATCGACGTCTGGGGCGCTGACCACCACGGCCACGTCGCCCGCATGAAGGGTGCCATGGACGCCATCGGCCTCCACGGCGAGGATCTGGACGTCGTGCTGATGCAGATGGTCAACCTGATGCGTGACGGTCAGCCCGTCCGGATGTCCAAGCGCACCGGCAACGCCATCACCCTGACCGACCTGCTGGAAGAAGTCCCCATCGATAGCGCACGCTTCCTGTTCAATATGCACGACGCCGGCAGCGGCATCGACTTCGACTTGGACCAGGCCGTCAAGACCGACAACGACAACCCGGTCTACTACGTCCAGTACGCTCACGCCCGCATCTGCTCCATCCTCAAGAAGATGGAGAGCGAGGGCGTGGCCTTCGCAGGCGCTGAGAACATCGACGCCACCCTGCTGACCGAGCCTTCCGAGATGGACCTCATCCGGATGCTGGCCGCCTTCCCGCAGGAGATCGTCATGGCCGCCGAGAAGTACGACCCCAGCCGCATCAACCGCTTCGTCATCGACCTGGCCAGCGCCTTCCACCGCTTCTACGGCAGCTGCCGCATCCAGGGCGCAGACCCCGCCGTCCAGCAGGCCCGTCTGGCCCTCTGCATCGGCGTCAAGAACGTCATCTTCAACGTGCTCACCATGTTCAAGATCAACGTCCCTGAGAAGATGTAAGCCGCTTCTCCGTACCTTATAAAAAGCAAAGCGCCCCCGGAACTCGAATCTGAGTTCCGGGGGCGCTTTTTGTCTTGTGCTTTCGGGAGGCGGAGAATTACTCCTCCGTTACCTCAAAGTCCAGCGGCTTGCCGCAGCTGGGGCAGACAGGGTCGCCGTCCAGCAGGGCCTCTTCGTCCACCACAGAGGTGGCGCCGCAGGCGGGGCAGGTCACTTCGTACTGCACGGGGCCGTCGTTCTCAGCGGCCTCGTCGTCCTCGGGGTCTTCCAGAGCCACCTCAAAAGCCACCTTGCAGCTGGGGCAGATGGCCTCACCGGCGTCCAGGTCGTCCTCGCTCACGTAGACGGTCTTGCCGCAGGCAGGGCATGCCACCTCATAATAAGGCTCACCGGCCACGTCGGCGTTGTCGTCATCGTCGTCTGACTCGGTCTCGTCGTCGGAGTCGTCGGAGTCGTCCTCTTCGTCCTCGGCATCCTCGTCTTCGTACAGGTCTGCTTCAAGGTCTTCCAGCTCTTCGCTCAGGTCGTTGATCTGGTCGTAGGCGTGGGTGACATCCTCGTCGATGCTGTCCACGGTCTCTGCCATCTCACTCAGCAGCTCGCTCATGGCCTTGATGACCTTGCCTTCTTTGGTGTTCTCATCAATGCCGAGGCCGTCGATCAGGCCCTTCAGGTATGCAGCTTTTTCCTTCATAGGGAATACCTCCTATCGCAAAACAGCTCTTCTTTTTAAGAAAAAACCGGGCAAACGGTCACCCGCTGCCCGGTCTTATCGTCGTCAGAAAATTAGACGCGCTCCATATACTCGCCGGTGCGGGTATCGATGCGGATGTGGTCGCCCTCGTTGATGAACAGGGGGACGCGGATCTCAGCACCGGTCTCGACGGTAGCGGGCTTCAGGGTGTTGGTGGCAGTGTTGCCCTTGACACCCGGCTCGGTCTGGGTGACTTCCAGCTCGATGAAGTTGGGGATCTCGACGCTGAAGACCTTGCCCTTGTAGCTCAGCAGCTTGCACAGCTCGTTCTCTTTGCAGAACTTGAAGTTCTCGGGGACGTCGCTTGCGTTGACGGGGATGTCATCGTAAGTCTCGTTGTCCATGAAGTGGTACAGATCGCCATCCTCATAGCTGTAGGTCACGTCCTTGCGCTCGATGAAAGCCTGAGGGAACTTAGCGGTCGGGTTGTAGCTGGTCTCGACCACAGAGCCGGTGATGACGTTCTTGGTCTTGGTGCGGACAAAGGCAGCGCCCTTGCCGGGCTTGACGTGCTGGAACTCAACGACCTGAAGAACCTGGCCGTCCTGCTCAAAGGTCACGCCATTGCGAAACTCGCCTGCAGAAATCATAGGAATTCCTCCATTAGTTTAATGTCTCAGATGCATTACGCATATCTCTATTTATTTTACCCAATCCCGCGCCATTTGGCAAGGGGTTTCGGTAAAAAAGACGATGAAAATGACAAAAAGTGTGGAACACAAGGTAAGTTTTCCTTCGTACAACCTCTCAGTCTGCTCCGCAGACAGCTCCCCTGGTAGGGGAGCCTCTGGCGAAGAGGCGAAGTTTTCCGATATGCCAAAGCCTCCCCTCGGTAGAGCAACGACGACGACCGCCGCCGGTGGCGGAAACAGGGAGGAGTTGTTGGGGCCGCGGTCAGCAATACGCAAGCAAAGCGAAGCGGATGCTGGGTACCGCAACCCGGACAATGGCAGCGCGTCAGCGCTGACGGAGAGGTTGCTCCCCCCTCGCCGCCTCGTACATCCTCTGCATCGCCTGTGCGTCCTCGGCCTGCGTACCGGCGCTCTCGCAGATGACGACCGGCTCGAGGCGGCGCTCTGCCAGCAGCTCCATCAGGGGCTGGGGCTCCGGGCCGAACTGGGTCTCAGCAAAGGTCCAGTGGCGCTTCTCGCCGCCGGCAGAGAACTCGATGCGGGAGAAGTGAACGTGGAACCGCCGGGCGCGCTCGTCGCCCAGCACCTCATCCATCCGGTCGAGGATGGCGGCGTAGTCGGCCCTGGACTGGATGCCGCCCAAGGTCCGGGCGTTCAGGTGGCCGAAGTCGATGCAGGGCGTGATGCGCTTGTCCACCCCGCAGAGGGCCAATACTTCGTCCAGCGTACCCAGCTGGCCGATTTTGCCCATGGTCTCCGGGCAGAGAGTCATATCGCCGTAACCGGCTTCGTCCAGCGCTTCCACGGCACGGCGCATGGTGTCCAGCGCCTTTTCGAGGGCGGCTTCGCGGTTCTGTTTGCCGCAGCTGCCCGAGTGGAAGATGATGCGTTTTCCGCCAAGCGCGCGGCAGACCTCGGCACTCTGGAGCAGATAGCGGACGCTGCCCAGCCGCTTTTCTTCCTCGAGGCTGGACATACTGATATAATAAGGTGCGTGGACGCTGAACAGGATGCCCCGCTCTGCGGCGTCTGCGGCCATCTTCCCGGCCTTGTCCACCCCGAGGCGGACGCCGTGGCCGCACTGGTACTCGAAAGCGTCCAGTCCCATCTCTGCCGTGTAGGCGGGGATGTCGAGGCTGGACTTGTAGCCCTTCGCCTCGAAGCTGTCGCTGGTGCCGGCAGTGCCGAACCGGATATGCCACTCGCTCACAGCGTCTTCCCTCCCCGGTCATAATACTCCTGCCAGTGGCGCTTTTCCCACTTGCGCTTGAGCACCACCTGCGCGCCGAGGTCGGGGCCGCGGGGAATGACCATCAGGCCCGGGATGCCGTAGAGGGCCGCCGCCATCCGGTCGGCGTAGAGCTGGTCGCCCACCATGGCCATCTGCTTCCGCTTCACGCCCATCCGGCGGCGGGCTACCATCAGCGCGAAGGGCAGAGGCTTGGCGGAACGGTAGAGGTACGCGAGGCCCAGTTTCTCGGCGAAGGGCCGGACGCGCTTCTCCGCACCGTTGGAGACGATGGTGAGGCCGATGCCGGCTTCCTTTATCTGAGCCAGCCACCCGGCCACTTCGTCCGGCAGCTCCTGGCTGCGGTCAGCTGTCAGGGTGTTGTCGATGTCCAGCACGAGGGCGCGGATGCCCTTGCCCGCCAGAAACTCCGGGGTGATGTGGGTAACATCCTTGAACACATATTCGGGGGTGATGAGCATAGTATTTCTCCCTGCAATGAAAATAGGGGAGCCTGCAATACAGGCTCCCCTACATCGGCGTTAGCAACGCGTTTGAAATCTAAAGCAACAATGCGATTCCAAGCAGTTAATTACTTGAACTTACGCTTGCGGGCTGCTTCGGACTTCTTCTTGCGCTTAACAGACGGCTTCTCGTAAGCCTCGCGCTTACGGACCTCTGCGAGCACACCGCTGCGGGCAGTGCTACGCTTGAAGCGACGCAGTGCGCTCTCCAGCGACTCGCCCTCTTTAACACGAATTTCCGACATCTTATTCCCTCCCTTGGACCGTGAGGCAGGAATTTCGTTGTTACATGGTAACTAACAGTAGACAGTATAGCGCATTTTCATGCGTTCGTCAACCTTTTTCAGAAAGTTTTTTTGAAAAAACTTTAGCCCTTGACGGCCAGATTGACCAGACGGCCCTTGACGTAGATCTCCTTGACCACGGTCTTGCCGGACAGAGCCTCGGCGACAGCCGGGTCAGCCTTTGCGGCGGCGATGGCGTCCTCAGAGGTGATGTCTGCGGCCACCTTCAGACGGGCCTTGACCTTGCCGTTGACCTGTACTGCGATCTCAACCGTGCTCTCAACGCACTTGGCCTCCTCGTACTTGGGCCAGGGGTAGTAGGCCAGCTGCTCGTCGTGGCTGTGGCCCAGCTTCTCCCACAGCTCCTCGGTCATGTGGGGAGCGAA
This sequence comes from Faecalibacterium sp. Marseille-P9590, assembly GCF_017377665.1. Lineage (NCBI taxonomy): Bacteria > Bacillati > Bacillota > Clostridia > Eubacteriales > Oscillospiraceae > Faecalibacterium > Faecalibacterium sp. Marseille-P9590. The sequence goes on along the minus strand of NZ_JAFREF010000002.1, from coordinate 299,494 downwards.
CGGGTTCAGCAGCTGGACGACGGTCTCGAACTCGGCCCTGGTAGCGCCGCCGTTGTCGTACAGGGCGTTGACCAGAGTCATAAGCTGTGCAATGGCGGTGTTCATCTTCAGGCCCTCGATGTCAGCGCCCACCTTCTTGATGGTCTGGTGCAGCAGAGTCTCCAGCTGGGGACGATAGCCCTCGCCCTCCACCAGCTTGTCGGACAGAGCCCACACGCGGTCGAGGAAGCGGTTGCAGCCGGCGATGGCAGAGGTCTGCCAGGGTGCGGCCTGCTCGAAGTCACCCATGAACATCTCGTACAGACGCATGGTGTCAGCACCGTACTGGTCCACGACCTCGTCGGGATTGATGACATTGCCCAGAGACTTGGACATCTTGACGATGGGGTGGCGGGCCATCTCACCGTACTTCTCTTCCAGAGCCTTCTCGGCGGCCTTCTGGCTGCCGTACTCCTTCAGCAGCTTCTCCTGCTCCTCAGCGGGCAGGTTGACGAAGCTGTGGGGGTTCAGGCCCAGGATCATGCCGTGAGCGGTGCGCTTCTGGTAGGGTTCCGGAGAAGGCACGACGCCGATGTCGTACAGGAACTTATGCCAGAAACGGCTGTAGAGCAGATGCAGGGTGGTATGCTCCATGCCGCCGTTGTACCAGTCCACCGGAGACCAGTATTCCAGCGCCTCTTTGGAAGCGAGGGCGTCCTTGCAGTGGGGGTCCATATAGCGCAGGAAGTACCAGGAAGAACCGGCCCACTGAGGCATGGTGTCGGTCTCGCGGGTCGCAGGGCCGCCGCAGCAGGGGCAGGTGGTCTTGACCCAGTCGGTGTGGCGGGCCAGCGGAGACTCACCGTCGGGACCCGGCTCAAAGTCGGTAATGTCGGGCAGGGTCAGAGGCAGGCTGCTCTCGGGCAGAGGCTGCCAGCCGCACTTCTCGCACTTGACCATGGGGATAGGCTCGCCCCAGTAGCGCTGACGGCTGAACACCCAGTCGCGGAGCTTGTAGTTGACCTTATCCCGGCCCTTGCCGTTGGCTTCCAGCCACTCGATCATCTTTTTCTTAGCGTCGGTGACAGACAGGCCGTCGAGGAAGCCGGAGTTGACCAGCGTACCGGTGGCCACGTCGGTGAAGGCAGCCTCGTCGAGGTTGGAGGGGATGTTGCCCTTGACGACCTCGATGATGGGCAGGCCAAACTTCTTGGCAAACTCCCAGTCGCGGGTATCGTGGGCAGGCACGGCCATGATGGCACCGGTGCCGTAGGTAGCCAGAACGTAGTCGGAGATGAAGATGGGGATCTCCTTGTCGTTGACGGGGTTGATGCCCATGACGCCTTCCAGCTGAACGCCGGTCTTTTCCTTGTTCAGCTCACTGCGCTCGAAGTCGCTCTTGCGGGCAGCCTCGGCCTGATAAGCCTTGACGGCGTCGGCATTCTTGATGATGCCCTTTTCCAGCCACTCCTTGAGCATGGCGTGCTCGGGAGAGACGACCATGTAGGTAGCGCCGAACAGGGTGTCGCAGCGGGTGGTGTAGACGGTCAGGGTGTCGCCGGCGGTGGTGCCGAAGTTGACCTCTGCGCCGTGGCTGCGGCCGATCCAGTTCTTCTGCTGGGTGGCAACGCGCTCGATGTAATCCAGACCGTCCAGACCGTCGATGAGCTTGTCCGCGTAGGCGGTGATCTTCAGCATCCACTGGCTCTTGACGCGGTGGACGACCTCGCTGCCGCAGCGCTCGCAGACGCCGTTGACGACTTCCTCGTTTGCCAGCACGCACTTGCAGCCGGTACACCAGTTGACGTTCATTTCCTTCTTGTAGGCGAGGCCCTTCTTGTACAGCTGCAGGAAGATCCACTGGGTCCACTTATAATACTCGGGGTCGGTGGTGTTGATCTCACGGTCCCAGTCGAAGGAAAAGCCCAGTGCCTTGAGCTGCTCCCGGAAGTGGTCAACATTCTTCTTGGTGACGATGGCCGGATGGATGTGGTTCTTCATGGCGAAGTTCTCGGTGGGCAGGCCGAAAGCGTCCCAGCCCATCGGGTAGAGCACGTTATAACCGTTCTGGCGGCGCTTGCGGCTCACGACATCCAGCGCAGTGTAGCTGCGGGGATGGCCGACGTGCAGGCCCGCGCCTGAGGGATACGGGAACTCCACCAGTGCATAGAACTTGGGCTTCTTGTGGTCGATCTCAACGTGGAAGGTCTTTTCGTCCTCCCACACCTTCTGCCACTTGGCCTCCACGGCCTTGTAATCATACTTCATTTTTGTAATCAGCTCCAGACTTTTTCTAAAACAATACCAATGATATATGACAAACTCAGCAATGCGGTGGATAACCTCTCAGTCTCGCTTCGCTCGACAGCTCCCCTATCGAGGGGAGCCTCTGGCGAAGAGATTAAGTTTACCGAAATGCCAAAGCCTCCCCTCGTTAGGGGAGGTGGCACGGCGTCAGCCGTGACGGAGAGGTTATCTCCACATCCGAGCTGTTTTCTTACAGACTGTTATCCGGGGTCAGGTACTCCGAGATGTCGATGGGCTCACCGTCGGCCCACAGGTGCTCCAAATCGTAGTAGGTGCGGGTGTTGGGGACGAAGACGTGGACGATGACGCTGGAATAGTCCAGCAGCACCCAGTTCTTGGAGTCAAAACCCTCCGTGGTGTGGGGCTCGATGCCGCTCTGGGAAAGCTCATACTCCACCTCGTCGGCCAGAGAGCCCACCTGGGTGGTGGAGGTACCGGAGGCGATGACGAAGTAGTCAGTGAGGACGGTCAGGCTGTCCACCTTGAGCACCCGCACGTCCTGAGCCTTCTTCTTGTCGAGGATCTTTGCGATCTCAATGGCAAGGGTCTTGCTGTCGATGTTCTTATCCATAGATTTTTCTCCTTATCATTGTCCGGCCGGCTGACCGTCGGTGGTGGTAGCGCCCGCCACGTCGGTGTCGCCGCTGAGGATGGCGTCGTCCGACTCCTTATCCAGCTGGCCCACGAACTGGACGTTGGCGCTGGTGGAGGCGGTGCCATGGGGCCAGTCGTTGGTCACGAGGTTCAGCTCGCTGGCGCTCACCGGGCCGGTATAGTTGCGGAAATAGGTGTTGAGCAGCTCTGCGATGGAGCCGGCGTCCGGCACCACGCAGGAGTAGCCGTCAAAGGTATCGGTCACGCCCACGTTCGGCACACCCATGAAAACGGGGGTCTGTGCCAGCATGATGTTGGCGCTGTCGATGCGGGTGAAGGACACCAGCATCTTTGCGATGGTGGTCAGGTCCATATCCGTGTGGATATAGTTGTTGAAGACGAGGGGCAGCTGGTTGAGCACATCGGTGATGCCCATGCTGCGCACCCGCTTGAACAGGCCGGCGTAGAAGTAGCGCTGCATGTTCAGGCGGTCGATGTCGGAGTTGGAGTAGCCCTGACCGTGGCGGCAGCGGACAAAGAACTCCGCCGATGCGCCGTTCAGATTGCGGTAGCCCTGCTTGAGGGCGCTGCCCGCAAAGGACATATCGTGGGGGATATAGACCTCGATGCCGCCGAAGTTGTCCACCATCTCCACCAGAGCCTGCATATCCACCGTCACGTAGTAATCGACGGGCAGCTTGTACTGGTCGTAGATGACCTCCGCCAGAGCGGCAACGCTGCCGCCGTTGGAGAGGGCCACGGAGTTGATCTGGTAGTTGGTGGCGGCGTAGGTCTTGCCGTTGGAGAGGGTGACTTTGCGGCTCTTGGTACACACGAGGCTGTTGCGGGGGATCTGCAGCATCCGCAGCGCGCCGCCCTTGATGTCGAACTGGCAGTAGAGGATCATGTCCGTCATGCCGTCGTTGGAGGTGGGGTCGTTGGAGTAGTTGCGGCCTTCTTCATAGTCGATGCCACAGACGAGGATGTTGACCACATCGCCCTTGTACTCCTCGAGGGTCTGTATCTCCTCGGTGATGGAGGGGGCGTCCTCCTCCGGACGGAGATTCTCTTCCACCCTGCCCACCATGCCGACGGCATACACCACCACGCCCGAGATGACGGCCAGCACCGCCAGCGTCACAGCCAGCGGGAGCCAGAGCGGGGTCTTTTTCTTCTTTTTGCGGCGGCGGGGAGGCTCATTGCCGCCCGCAGGGGTCGAACGGCGGGGCGGCTTTGCGCCGCCGCTGCCGCCCGCGCGGCGGGGAGGCTCTGCGGGGGCGGGCTTTTCCTCTGCAAAGAAGTCCGGCTGGGCAGGCTGCACGGGCCGGGATGCAGGAGCCTTTTCGGCCCGCCGCTCCGTCGGGCGGTTGAGTGAACGGTCTGTCTTGATATGACGCGGAGTCTGACTCATTCCATCTTATTCCTTCCAAGCGTTTTGGGGAGTCGGCTGTTGGCCGAAAAACTCCTGTTCAGGGTTTTGTACTCTTTAGTATACCATTCTTCCCCACGATTCGCAATCAGCATTCTTTCTTCTGATGGGCCAGGATGTCTTCATAGGCGGCAACGGACTGGGGGTCCAGCGGCTTGCCCTGGGAGAGGACGAAATCGTTGGTCTGTTTCAGCGCAGCCAGCATGGCGGCGTCGAGGTCTTTCATTTCCAGCTTCCGCAGCTTGCCAACGCCCGGCCAGTCCCGCTCTTTGCTGGTCATGTCGGCCAGGTAGACCACCTTGTCCAGCTTCGACATCCCGGCCTTGCCTGCCGTGTGGCAGGCGATGGCGGAAAGGATGGCCTCATCCTCCACGCCCCACTGGGTGCGGGCGAGGATGGCCGCACAGATGCCGTGCCAGACGGAGGCAGGCCGCTCTTCCCCGCCCTCGGCGTACTGGGGATACTGCCGCATCAGTTCTCGCATCTCGTCCTTGGAGATCTCCTTGGCCGAGTCGTGGAGCAGGGCGGCCAGTGCAGCCTTGTCCTCATCGACACCGTAGCGCTTCGCCAGCTTAACGGCCATTTTTTTCACGTTCAGGGTGTGCTCATAGCGCTTGTCACTCAGTCGGCTGCGCACAAGCTCTTTTGCCTGTTTCTGATTCATTTGTGACTTCGTCTCCTTTGGTGTACAGCCCCTCGCGCCGGATGACCCGGCGCACCGAGGCCGGAAGCTCGTTTTCACATTCCTCTCCGGCGGCGAGGCGGGCGCGGAGAACACTGGACGCCATGGGCAGAGCCTCCACCGGCGCGAACAGGATGCGCGCACCGGAAGCGTCCAGCTGCCGGGCCTTGGCGTGGAGAGCCGGGTCGTCGCCGACATTCCGGCTCGTGACCACCAGATGGGCCAGACGAAGGATGTCCTCCCAGCGGTGCCACCCGTCGAAGCTCAGCAGCATATCGCTGCCGATGGCGAGGTACAGCTCATCGCCGGGGTTCTCCCGGGCCAGCTTTTCCAGCGTGAGGACGCTGTAATTCTTCCGGCCCTGCTCCGCCTGCTCCACCTCCCAGCCGCTGACCTCGAGGCCGAAGCCCATCTCCCGGGCTAACTCCGCAAAGCAGCCGCACATCTCCACCCGGAGCGGGCCGGGGGCGGATGTTCCCTGCTTGAAGGGGGAGACGCCCGCGGGCATGACCACCACGCGGTCCGGGCAGACCCGGGCAGCGGCGGCGCGGAGGTTGTTCAGGTGGCCGTAGTGGGGCGGGTCGAAGGAGCCGCCGTAAAGCAGGATACGCATTACTTCAGCAGGTCGGCGTAGGCGCTGTCCTTCTTTTTCTGGAGGTAGAGCACGAACTTGGAGCCGATGACCTGCACGCAGTCGGCGCCGGTGGCCTCGGCCAGCTTGACAGAAGCCTCGCGGGCGTTGTACATGCTGCTCTCAAGCACCTTGAGCTTGATGAGCTCCCGGGCGTCGAGACAGTCCTTCACACCCTGGATCATGGTCTCGTCGATCTCACCCTTGCCCACGATAAAAACGGGATCCATGGTGTTTGCCTTGCCGCGCAGAATGGCGCGCTGTTTGCTCGTCAGCATAATAGTTTCTCCTTTAATTTGCAGCTTATTTCTGTTTTCTACTAAGTTTTCTCTTCGTACAACCTCTCAGTCTGCTTCGCAGACAAGGCCGGGTTGCGGCACCCAGCATCCGCTGCGCTCCGCTTGCGTCTTGCTGGCCGCGGCCCCAACAATGACTCCCTGCTTCCGCCACTGGCGGCGGTCGTCGTTGTTGCCCCTAGTAGGGGAGCCTCTGGCGAAGAGGCGAAGCTTCACGAAATGCCAAGGCCTCCCCTCGGTAGGGGAGGTGGCATTGCGAAGCAATGACGGAGAGGTTAATTTTCCGCCAAAAACTCCGGCAGCTCCTTCTCCATCTCCGCCAGCGCATTTCCGCGGTGACTGATGGCGTCCTTCTCGTCGGGAGTCAGCTGGGCATAGCTGCGGCCCTCCGAGTTGGGGCGCTTGTCCGTCTTGCCCACACCGCACTCGTCGGGGATGAAGAGCGGGTCGTAGCCGAAGCCGTAGTCCCCGGCCAGCCGCTCAAAGGCGACGCGGCCCGGGCATTCGCCCCGGCAGGTGAGGTGCTGGCCGGTGGGCAGGATGAAGCAGACCGCCGCCACGAACTTCGCGCCGCGCTGCTCCACCGGGACGTCCTTCATGTTCTCGAGGAGCTTGTCGTTGTTGGCCTCGTCGTCGCCGTGGTGGCCGCAGTAGCGGGCGCTGTAGACTCCGGGGGCGCCGTCCAGCGCGTCCACGCAGAGGCCGGAATCGTCGGCGATGGTGGGCAGGCCGCTGGCCTTGCAGATGGTCTCGGCCTTGATGAGGGCATTGGCCTCAAAGGTAGTGCCGGTCTCGTCCGGCTCGATGGTGATGCCCAGCTCCTTCTGGCTGACCACTTCGTGGCCCTGAGCCTCGAGGATGCGCCGCAGCTCGCGGAGCTTTCCGGCGTTGCCGGTGGCTGCACAAATCTTCATAAGATCGCTCCTTAATGCTTCCATCCCGTGCGGGGGATGAGCTCTTCCACAAAGCCCTCCGGGGTGAAGGGGATGAGGTCGTCGATGCCCTCGCCCACGCCGATGAACCGCACCGGCAGACCGAGGCGCTGCTTGACGGCCACCACGCAGCCGCCCTTGGCCGTGCCGTCGAGCTTGGTCAGGATGATACCGGTGGCGTCAGCAGCCTTGCAGAATTCCTTTGCCTGGCTGATGGCGTTCTGGCCCGTGATGGCGTCCAGCACCAGCAGGGTCTCGAGGCTGGCTTCGGGAGCGGCCTTCTTGACGCTGCGGCTGATCTTGGACAGCTCGCTCATCAGGTTCGACTTGTTGTGGAGACGTCCGGCCGTATCGGCGATGACCATGTCATAGCCCCGGGCGGTGGCAGACTTCACGGTGTCGAAGATGACGGCGGCGGGGTCTGCGCCCTCGCCGGCCTTGACGATCGGCACACCGGCGCGGCCCGCCCAGATCTCCAGCTGCTCGCTGGCAGCGGCGCGGAAGGTGTCGCCTGCGGCCAGCATGACCTTTTTGCCCTGACGGGTGTAGTAGTCGGCCAGCTTTGCGATGCTGGTGGTCTTGCCCACGCCGTTGACGCCGATGACGAGGATGACGGCGGGATGGCCGTCCAGCGCCATTTCGGTCTCCGGGCGCATCTCGTCGGCGATGATGTCGCGCAGAGCGTCAGCCGCCTGTTCACCGGTCTTGAGGCCCTTTTCCTGCACGCGGTCGCGGAGGGCGTCCACCAGCTTCATGGCGACGTCGCCGCCCACGTCGGCGAGGATGAGCTGTTCTTCCAGCTCATCGTAGAGATCGTCGTCGATCTTGCTGCCGGTGAGGGTGTTCAGGATGTTGCCCCAAAAGCCCGTGCGGGTCTTTTCGAGGCCGTCTTTCATTTTGTCCTTTTCTTTTTTGCCAAATCCAAAGAGTCCCATGGGTTCTCTCCTTAATATGTTTTGTTGGGGGATAACCTCTCCGTCACGGCTGACGCCGTGCCACCTCCCCTACCAGGAGAGCTGTCTGCGAAGCAGACTGAGAGGTTGGACGAAGGGAAGCCTGTCCGTGAAGCATTGACGGAGAGGTTCAATTCCATCTTATTATACCTACGAAACCAGTTCCGCGTCAACCTGTTCCAAATCGAGTTTGAGCAGTTTGGAGACGCCGTCCTCCTGCATGGTGACGCCGTAGAGGACGTTGGCGGCCTCCATGGTGCCGCGGCGGTGGGTGATGACGATGAACTGGGTCTTGTCGCTCACCCGGCGCAGATACTGCGCGAAGCGGACGACATTGGCGTCATCCAGCGCGGCCTCGATCTCGTCGAGGATGCAGAAGGGCGCGGGGTTGACGGCGAGAATGGCGAAATAGATGCTGATGGCCACAAGCGCCTGCTCGCCGCCGGACAGGGCTTCCAGATTCTTGATGACCTTGCCCGGCGGGGCCACCCGGATGCCGATGCCACAGGAGAGCACGTCGCTCTCATCTTCCAGCACAAGGCTGGCCTCGCCGCCGCCGAACAGTTCGGTGAAGACGCGGCCAAAGTTCTCGTTGATGGCCCGGAAGCTGTCGGTGAAGATGTCTTTCATCTGGCCCGACAGGCTGGTGATCATCCTGGTCAGCTCGTTCCTGCTGCCCTCGACGTCCTCCACCTGAGCGCGGAGGGTGTCGTAGCGGGCCTTGACCTCCTGATACTCCTCGATGGCGCTGACATTGACGTTGCCCAGAGCGCGTATCTTGCCCCGCAGGTCGGCCACCTGCGCCCGGAGGACGTTCACGTTCTCGAACTCCACGCAGAGCTCTTCGGCCTGAGAGAGGGTCAGCTGATACTCGTCCCAGAGCTTCGCAGCCATCTGGTCATATTCGCCCTCGGCGGCGGCTTTCCGCTCCGCCAGACGGGCCATCTCGCGGCCCATCTCTTCCCGTTCATCGGCGGCGGCGCGGCCTTTTGCAAGTGCCTCCGTCTCGTCCTTCTGGCAGAGCAGGCGCTTCTCGGTGGCCTCGCGTATCTCGGCCTCTTTTGCCGCGATGAGCGCGGTGCTGTCAGTCTTGGCCCGGCGGATAGCCTCTATCTCTTCCTGACAGGCCCCGCTGCGGGCGGCGAGGGCCGTGAGGCTCTCTTCCAGCGCGGCGCGGCGGCTCTCAGCGTCTCTGGCCTGTTTTTCCAGCGCTTCGATCTGGCTGCGGGCCAGCTCGGCGTCCTTCTGACGGGCCAGCTGCTCCATCCGCTTGGCGCTCAGGCGCTCGGCGAGGCTCCGCTGCTGTGCAAGGAAGGCGTCGTCGCCCTCGGCGATGCGTTCCAGCTCGGCCGTCCGCGTCTCGATGTCGGCGGCAAGGGCTTCTTCCTGCTTTGCGGCGTCTTCGGCACGGGCGCGGGCGGCGTCCAGCTGGGCTTTCCGCCGCTCCATCTCATCCTGACGCCCGGCGAGCGCTGCTTCCGACTGCTCCACAGCCGCCTCGAGGCGTTTCTGTTCGGCCTCGGCGCGGATGCGGTCATTGGCCGCCGTAATGATTTCGCTCTCGGTGGCGGTCAGCTCTGCGGCCAGCGCATCCACCTGCGTTTTCAGCTCGTCGGTGCGGTCCTGCGCCGCGAGGCAGTCCTTCTGGAGCCTGGCGGCCCTGACGCGCAGCTCTTCCATCTCCTGCTTGCGGGTAAACAGGCCCGCCGACCGCTGGACGCTGCCGCCGGTGAAGCTGCCGCCCGCGTTGATGACCTGACCGTCCAGCGTGACCACCTTGTTGTGGTAGCCCAGCTCCCGGGCCACACGGGAGGCTTCGTTGATGTCGTCCACCACCACGATGCGGCCCAGCAGATTCGACACGATGTTCGCATAGCGGAGGTCGGCCTTGACGAGGCTGGACGCCAGCCGGGCCGAACCGGAAAGACTCCCCCGGAAAAAGCCGGGCTGAACGGTGTCCAGCGGCAGAAAGGTGGCGCGGCCCGCGTTCTCGCTGCGGAGCAGGGCGATGCCGGCCTTGGCGGCGGCTTCGTTCTCCACCACGATGTTCTGCAGCGCACCGCCCAATGCCGTTTCGATGGCGACTTCCCGCCCCGGCTCGACGCTCAAAATCGACGACACCGGCCCGATGATGCCCCGCAGACGGCGGGCCGACGCGGCCCGCATGACCGTCTTGACCGAGTTCTGGTAGCCGTCCATGTTCTTTTCCAGCTCTTTCAGCACGCCGAGGCGCTGACGGGCGGCGTCCAGTTCACGGCCAAGCTTCTGCTCGGCGGCATCGGCCTCATTGAGGGCGGTGCGACGGCCTTTCAGCTTGAGCTCCACGCCGGCCTTCACATTTGCCAGCTGCTTTTCGTTCTCGGCCAGCATCTTCCGGTACTCGATGGTATCGGCAAGGTCCTGCTTTGCCTCGTCCCGCTGGGCCTCGAGGGCCTCGGTGTTCTCGGCGAGGGTGGGCAGCTGCTCCTGCGCGGCCTGAGCGGCGGCTTCGGCGGCGGCTTTCGCCACCTGTGCCTCGGTACGCTTCGCCGTCAGGTCGGCCACCTCGGCCCTCAGGATGTCCCGGCGGGCGCCGCTGGCGTTGTTCTCGCTGGTCAGACGTAGCAGTTCCGCGTCCAGCTCGGCCAGCTCTGCGGCCAGCTTCTCCCCTGCCGCTGCCATGGACCGGGCCACGGCGCGGTGGCGTTCCAGCGCGGCGGCAGCCTCGGTGCTGTCTTGCTCGCCTGCGGCGATGTCCTCCCGCAGTGCGGCAGCGCTCTCCTCGTTGCGGGCGATGTCGTTTTCCAGCACGGCGATTCGGCTGTCGCTGCCGGAAAGCTCTTCTGTGATGCTGCGAATATCCCCATTCAGGCGCTCGACGGCAATGGTCAGCTGCTGTGCCTGCATACGGATCTTCTCAGCCTCGGCCTCGGCGGCTCTGGCCTCCCGGTCAAACCGCTCATACTCGGCCTGAGCGGTCTCATAGTCCCGCACCTGACGGCGGACGGCCTCCCGGGCGCGGTGGACGCCGTCGGTCCAGAGGGTGACTTCCAGCGTCTTCCGCCGGGCGCTGAGCTCGAGAAAGCGCTGGGCCTTCTCGCTCTCTTTTTCCAGCGGGCCGACCCGGGCTTCCAGCTCGTCGAGGATGTCCCGCAGACGCTCGAGGTTCTCTGCCGCCGCGGCCAGACGCCGCTCCGCCTCGTTTTTGCGGTAACGGTACTTGGCGATGCCGCAGGCTTCCTCGAAAATTTCGCGGCGCTCGCTGCTTTTTGCGGCGACGATCTCCGCGATGCGGCCCTGTCCGATGACGGAGTAGCCGTCCCGGCCGATGCCGGTGTCCAGCAGCAGCTCGTAGATGTCCTTGAGGCGGCAGAGCTGGCCGTTGATGGTGTACTCGCTCTCGCCGGAGCGGTAGTATTTGCGGCCGATGACGGCTTCGTCGGCGTCGATGTCCAGCGTGTGGGCGCTGTTGTCCAGCGTCAGGCGCACCATGGCAAAGCCCATGGCTCCCCGGCGGCGGGTGCCGCCGAAGATGACGTCCTCCATCTTTCCGGCAGCGCGAAGCTGGCGGGAGCTGGTCTCGCCCAGCACCCACCGCACCGCGTCCGACAGATTGGACTTGCCCGAGCCGTTGGGGCCGACGACGCCGGTGACGCCCTCGTCGAAGCGTATCTTGACCTTATCGGGGAAACTCTTGAAACCTTGAATTTCCAGTTCCTTGAACACCATATTACTTTTCCTTGATGACGCCCAACAGCTTCAGGGCCTCGCGGGCGGCATGCTGCTCCGCCATTTTCTTGCTGCGGCCCTCGCCCCGGGCCACGCAGTCCGAGTTGAACCGGACGGCCACCACAAAGTGCTTGTTGTGGTCGGGGCCGGTCTCCTGTTCCACCACATAGCTCAGCTTCTCTTCGGGGTTCTGCTGGACGATCTCCTGCAGACGGGTCTTGTAGTCGGCCTCGGCATACTTGCCCTCGGTGATAAAGGGCAGGATAAAGTTCTTTGCCACCTCCATGCCGCCGTCGAGGTAGAGGGCGGCGATGAGGGCTTCAAAGGCGTCCGACACGACGCTGGGGCGGGTGCGACCACCGCAGTGCTCTTCGCCCCGGCCCAGACGCAGGTAATCGCCGAGATTGATCTCCTGAGCGAACTGGAACAGTGCGCCCTCGCTGACGAGGCTGGAGCGGATGCGGGTCAGATCGCCCTCGGGGCGGTCGGCATAGGCGTGGAACAGGTAGTCTGCCGAGACGATCTGCAGCACGCTGTCGCCCAGAAACTCAAGCCGCTCGTTGTGTTTGACGGGCGGGCGGGTCTCGTTGGCGTAGCTGGTGTGGGTGAGCGCCGTTTCCAGCAGCTCCGGGTGCTTGAACTTGTAACCAATAATTGTTTCCAACTGATGGCTCATGTTTTTTTACTCCCTTTTGCGATGTTATTCCTTGGTGGTGTTCAGTTCGTCCAGCGCAGCCTGCATGGTGCCGCACAGATCGTTCTCCACACAAATTTTAGCCTGACGGATGGCGTTCTTTATGCCCTTGGCTTTGGAGGAGCCGTGAGCCTTGATGACCGGCTGCTTTGCGCCCAGGAAAGGTGCGCCGCCGTACTCCTCGCTGTCCATCTGGTGCTTGAGGTCAGACACGCTGTCCTTCAGCAGCAGATAGGCCAGCTTGCCGCCCAGATTCTTGAGGAACATTCCCTTCAGCATCCCCAGCAGCATCTTGGCGACGCCCTCGGTCAGCTTGAGAATGACGTTGCCGGTGAAGCCGTCGCAGACGACCACGTCCACGTCGCCGTTCGGCACATCACGGGGCTCGATGTTGCCCACGAAGCGGATGCCCGGAATGGTCTTGAGCAGCTGATGGGCTTCTTTGAGCATCGGGGTACCCTTGCTCTCCTCTGCGCCGTTGTTGGCCAGCGCCACGCTGGGGGAGGTGCGGCCCTCCACCTTGTTCACATAGCAGCTGCCCATGACAGCGAAAGCGGCCAGCATCTCGGGGCGGCACTCGACATTGGCGCCGCAGTCCAGCAGCAGATACGCCTTGTTCTTGGCCGGCACCATGGTGGCCAGCGCCGGGCGCTTGATGCCCCGCAGGGTGCGGACGATGAGGCTTGCGCCCACATGGAGCGCGCCGGTGCTGCCGGCGGAGACGAAGGCGTCGCCTTTGCCCTCTTTGAGCATATTCAGACCCACGACGATGGAGGAATCCTTCTTCGTGCGGATGGCCCTGGCCGGCTCGTCGCACATCTCAATGACCTCAGTGCAGTTCACCAGTTCGATGCCGTCCAGAGAGATGTTGTTGTCGGCGGCGGTCTTGCGGACAAGGGCCTCGTCGCCCACGCCGATGAGCTGGACGCCGTATTCCTTCACGGCAGCAGCCGCGCCTTCCAGCACGGCCAGGGGGGCGTTGTCGCCACCCATCATATCTACGATGATCTTCATAGGTTTTTCTCCCTTCTTGGGGGATAACCTCTCCGTCACGCCGCAGACGTGACGGAGAGGTTATCCATCTTACAGAGAATTTTCATCCAGCCACTGCTGGAAGCTGGCCACGGCCCGTTCGGCCACGGCCATGTAACGCAGGCGCTTGTCGCGGGGACGCTGGTCCTCCGGCAGCGGGGGCAGGATGCCCATGTTCGCGCCCATGGGCTGGAAGTGCCTGTTCTCGGTGGTGAGATACTGGATGAGCGCACCGCACATGGTGTCGATGGGCGGTGCGGGCAGCTCTTTGCCCTCGAGACGGGCGTAAATGTTCCGCGCTGCCAGCAGGCCGCAGGCCGCGCTCTCCATATAGCCCTCGAAGCCGGTGATCTGGCCTGCAAAGAAGACGTTGGGGTGCTCCTTGAGGCAGAGCCCTGCGCTCAGCACCCGGGGTGCGTCGAGGAAGGTGTTGCGGTGCATGACGCCGTACCGGACAAACTCGGCGTTCTCGAGGCCGGGTATCATGCTGAATACCCGCTTCTGCTCGCCCCATTTCAGGTTTGTCTGGAAACCCACGATGTTATACAGGGTCCGCTCCTTATTTTCGGCCCGGAGCTGGACGTTGGCCCAGGGGCGGTGGCCGGTGCGGGGGTCGATGAGGCCCACTGGGCGCAGGGGGCCGAACCGCATGGTGTCGGCACCCCGGGCGGCCATGATCTCGATGGGCATACAGCCCTCGTAGACCGTAACGGTATCAGCTTTTTTGCCGTGGGCATCGGGGTCGGGCTGTGCGCCCTGCTCGGCGCCCACGTCGAACTCATGGAGCGGGGCTCGCTCTGCCGAGGCCAGTGCGGCGTGGAATGCCTCATACTCGGCCTTGTTGAAGGGACAGTTGAGGTAGTCGGCCTCGCCCCGGTCGTAACGGGAGGCGGCAAACACCTTCTCATAGTCGAGGCTCTCCGCCGTCACGATGGGGGCCACGGCGTCGTAGAAGTGGAGGCGCTCATCGCCGGTCAGGCGGCCAATTTCGTCCGCCAGCGCACCGTCCGTCAGGGGGCCGGTGGCCACGAGGATGGGGGTGCTCTCGTCGATGTGCTCCACCCGCTCCCGGTGAACGGTGATGTTCGGCGCAGCCTCCACCATCCGGGTGACTTCGGCGCTGAAGGTGTCGCGGTCCACGGCCAGCGCACCGCCTGCGGCCACGCGGGCCACCTCGGCAGCGTTCAGGAGCTGACTGCCCATCCGGCGCATCTCCTCTTTCAGCAGGCCGGAGGCAGAGTCCAGACGCTCAGCTTTCAGGCTGTTGGAGCAGATGAGCTCCGCGAAGCCCTCGCTCTTGTGGGCCGGGGAGAAGTGGGCAGGCTTCTGCTCGTAGAGCTCCACCTGTACGCCTTTTCCCGCCAGCCAGAGGGCGGCTTCGCAGCCCGCCAGACCGGCACCTAAAACAGTAACTTTATAGTTGCTCATTTATTTTTTCCTTATTTAGTCTTTCTTCGGCACCGGCATCTCAAAGTCGCAGCCCTCTTTTGCGCAGTAGAGCTTGGAGCCCTTGCGGAACAGAGTGGAGCCGCACTTCTCGCACTTGACGGCCACCGGCATATCCCAGGTCATGAAGTCGCAGTCGGGGTAGCGCTCACAACCGTAGTAGATGCGGCCCTTGGCGCTCTTGCGCTCCAGCATACGGCCCTTGCCGCACTTGGGGCAGATGCCGCCGGTGTCCTTCACGAGGCGCTTGGTGCCGCGGCACTCGGGGAAGCCGCTGCAAGCCAGGAACTTGCCGTACTTGCCCACCTTGATGACCATGGGACGGCCGCAGAGGTCGCAGACCTCGCTGGACGGCTCGTCCGGCACCTTGACCTTCTTGCCTTCCATGTTCTTCTCGGCCTGCTCGAGGCTGGCGGCGAAGCCCTTGTAGAAGTCGTCCACGGTCTTGTGCCAGTCCGTCTTGCCGCTCTCGACCTTATCGAGGTTCTTCTCCATCTCTGCCGAGAAATCCACGTCCACGATGTGGGGGAACTGCTCCAGCATCAGGCCGTCCACGGCCCGGCCCAGCAGGGTAGGCTTGAGCTTCTTCTGCTCCCGCTCCACATAGCCGCGGTCGATGATGGTGGTGATGATGGGGGCGTAGGTGGAGGGGCGGCCGATGCCGTTCTCCTCCAGCGCCTTGATGAGGGTGGCTTCGGTGTAGCGGGCGGGGGGCTGGGTGAACTTCTGCTCGCTCTTCAGCTCCCGCAGCTTGAGCACCTGACCCTCCTCGAGGGGAGGAAGGCTGGTCTCCTTCTTTTCCTTCTCGTCGGTGGCCTCTTCGTACAGGGCGGTGAAACCGTCGAAGGTGACCGTGTAGCCGCTGGCCTTGAAACGGTAGCCGCCGGCATAGACGGTGACGGACACGGTGTCCTGCTGGCAGTCCGCCATCTGGCTGGCCATGAAGCGGCTCCAGATCATCCGGTAGAGCTTGGCGGTATCGCCGCTGATGCTCTTATCCACCTCGTCGGGGGTCAGGCCCGGCACAGAGGGACGGATGGCCTCATGGGCGTCCTGCGCTGCCGTGGCGCTCTTGGTCTTCCAGGTGCGCTTGTAGGGGCAGATATAGCTTTCGCCGTAGGCCCCGGCGATGTACTCTCTGGCAGCTGCCACAGCCTCGTCGGAGATGCGGAGGCTGTCGGTACGCATATAGGTGATGAGGCCCATGGTGCCGTGGCCGGCGATGTCCACGCCTTCGTACAGCGTCTGGGCAGCCCGCATGGTGCGGGTGGCCGTGAAGCCCAGACGGCGGGATGCCTCCTGCTGCAGGGTACTGGTGATGAAGGCCGGGGTGGGCTGCTTCGCGCGCTTGCCCTTTTTCAGTTCGCCCACGGTGTACTCGGCCCCCTCGAGGCCCTTTTCGATGGCGCGGGCCTCGGCCTCAGAGTGCGGCAGGAGCTTTTTTCCCTTGTCGTCGGAGGCCAGACGGGCCGTAAAGCTCTTCCGGCCCACACCCAGAGTAGCGTCCACGTTCCAGTATTCCTCGGGCTTGAAGGCTTCGATTTCCTTCTCGCGGTCGTCGATGATGCGGACGGCTACGCTCTGGACGCGGCCCGCCGACAGACCGCGCCGGACTTTCCGCCACAGGAAGGGGCTCAGCTTATAGCCCACCAGACGGTCCAGCACACGGCGGGCCTGCTGGGCGTTGAAGAGGTCTTCGTTGATGGCGCGGGGGTGGGCCATACCCTCCTTCACGCCCTTCTTGGTGATCTCATCGAAGGTCACGCGGTTGGGCTCGTGGGGGTCGAGGCCCAGGATGTTGGCCAAATGCCAGCTGATGGCTTCACCTTCACGGTCCGGGTCGGTCGCCAGCAGCACACCGTCGGAGTGTTTGGCCTTGCTCTTCAGCTCTTTGATGAGTTTTTCCTTGCCTTTGATGCTGATGTATTGCGGCGCATAGTCATGCTCGATGTCGATGCCCAGCTGAGAGGCGGGCAGATCGCGGATGTGGCCCATGCTGGCCGTAACTTCGTAGTCTTTGCCCAGATATTTGCCGATGGTCTTCGCCTTGGCAGGCGACTCCACGATGACGAGTTTTGCCATTACGTTCTTCTCCTATATATAAATCCTCATCAGCCGCTGCTGCTCGGGCAGGCCCGCCTTCGTACAACCTCTCAGTCTGCTTCGCAGACAGCTCCCCTAGTAGGGGAGCCTCTGGCGAAGAGGCGAGGCTTTCCGATATGCCAAGGCCTCCCCTCCGTAGGGGAGGTGGCATCGCGCAGCGATGACGGAGAGGTTATTCCTCTTTAACTTGCGCTTCCTCCGCGCAGAATATACCGTTTGCCCGGCAGACAGCTCACCCGGCCCGCAAGCTCGAGCTTCATCAGGACGCCCAGCAGCGCCGCCGTGGGCAGGCCGCTCTTGACGCCCAGCTCCTCCACGCCCTGCGCCTTCGCGCCGAGACAGGAGAGCACCAGCCGCTCATTTTCACTCAGGGGCCGGGGCGTCTCCCGGGGTGCCGGGGCCGGTCTTGCGGTCTGCAGCCCCAGTGTACCAAATAAATCCGCCGCTGTACAGACCGCTTTTGCGCGTCCGTCCCGCAGAAGGGCATTCGTCCCCGCCGAGGCGGGCGAAAAAATGCTGCCCGGAACGGCGAACACCGGCTTACCGTACCGCTCTGCGTGGCCCACGGTGGACATAGTGCCGCTCTTTTCCTTGGCCTCCACCACCACCAGCGCCCCGGAGAGGGCCGCGATGAGGCGGTTGCGCTGCAAAAATCCCACGGCCCCCACCGGCTCACTTTCGGGCGGGTACTCGCTGATGACGCAGCCCCGCCTCTCGATGGCCCGGCGGAGTTCCCGGTTGGCGGCGGGGTAGGTCCGGTCGATGGGGACGCCCATCACCGCGATGGTGGGGCAGTTCTCCCCTACCGCCGCCCGGTGTCCGGCGCTGTCCAGTCCGTCGGCCAGACCGCTCACGATGACGGCCCCCGCCCGGGCGAGGCCCCGCCCAATATCCTCTGCGGCCCGCAGACCGTATTCGGTGGGCTTCCGGGTCCCCACCATTCCCACGGCGGCAGGCTCATTGAGCCAGCGGGGGTCGCCGGTGCAGTAGAGCACCAGCGGCATATCGGAGATGCGGGAGAAGGCCAGCGGATAGTCCGGGTCGTCATAGGGCAGGATGCGGATGCGCCGGGCCGCGCACCGCCGCGCAAAGGCCCGGTAGTGCTCGGGTGTGTTATCCGGCAGGCAGGCGCGCTGGACGGCGGCAGGTCCTGCAGCGGCGGCGAAGGCATCGGTGTCTCGGGCCTCCCATGCCTCCTGCGCCCCGCCGAAGGCGTCCAGCACGGCTCCGGCCCGCTGACTGCCCGCGCCCAGCGTCCCCGCCAGCCAGAGCCAGCACAGGAGCGGGTCGGGGGCCGGGTCGGGCGGGAAAAGGCTCAGCTGCCCCTCCCCGGCCCGCGTCACAGGCTTTCCTCCCGGAAATGCCAGAGCAGGATGCTGCCCGCGATGCCGGCGTTCAGGCTCTCGACCCGGTCGGTCATGGGGATGCGGACAGTGCCGGTGCAGGCGGCGATGGTCTCATCGGTGAGGCCCTGACCCTCGCTGCCGATGACGACGCAGACGCCGTCCGGGTAGCTGGACGCCGCCGCACTCAGGGGCTGGGACTGGTAGAGGGCGGCGGCAAGGCAGGTGATGCCCTTCTCCCGCAGCAGGGCGATGGCCTCGGGCATCTTCCCCGCCTCGATGACGGGGATGCGCACCGCTGCGCCCATGGAGGCCCGAAGGGTCTTGGGCGCAAAGACGCTGGCGCAGCCGTCGCTGAGCAGCACGCCGTCAAAGCCGAAGGCCGCCGCAGAGCGGAGCAGCGTCCCCACGTTGCCGGGGTCCTGCACCCGCTCGAGGGCGAGGTAGCGCCCGCCGGTCTTCACCTCTTCTAAGGCATGCACCGGGGTGCGGAAGACGCCGAACACGCCCTGATGGGTCCCCACGTCGGCCAGCTTATCGGCCACATGGTCTTCCACAAGGTAGTGTTCGCCCGGCAATTCCGAAAGCTCCGGGCATTTTTCCAGCGCCGACTCGGTGCAGAAGAGGGTCTCCAGCTCTACGCCCCGGCAAAGCTCGGGGCAGAGCTTCCGCCCCTCGGCCAGAAAGCGGCCCTCGGCCCGGCGGAACGCCCCGCTGGACGCCAGACGGCAGGCGTATTTGACTTTTGCGTTTTCCCGGCTGGTGATCTTCTCCATCCGTCTTTCCTCCAACTACCAAAACATACAAAAAGGACGCCCGCGTATTTGATACGCGCGGGCGTCTTTTTTAAGGTCTATTAGGCGTTCTTCACGGTCTCGACCAGAGCTGCGAAGCTCTTGGGATCGTTGATGGCCATCTCGCTGAGCATCTTGCGGTTCAGCTCGATGCCAGCCTTCTTCAGGCCAGCCATGAAGCTGGAGTAGTTCATGCCCAGAGGACGGACAGCATTGTTGATGCGGCAGATCCACAGGTTGCGGAACTGGCGCTTCTTCATGCGGCGGCCAGCCAGAGCGTAGTTGCCGCTCTTCATGACCTGCTGCTTAGCCATCTTAAAGTGCTTGCTCTTGCAGCCGTAGAAGCCCTTGGCCAGCTTCAGCATCTTCTTGCGACGTTTGTGAGTCATGGTTGCGCCCTTAATACGTGCCATTTTTTATATCTCCTTTAGTTATCTCAGTAGAATGTGTTTGCCTGCGGCTCGCTCTTAGGCGTAGGGCAGCATGCTCTTGATGGTAGCTGCGTTGGTCTTATCAACGTAGCTGGGCTGACGGTAACCACGGGTCAGCTTGGTGGTCTTCTTGGTCAGGATGTGGCTGCGGAATGCATGGCCGCGCTTGATCTTGCCGTTCTTGGTCAGCTTAAAGCGCTTCTTAGCGCCGGAGTGCGTCTTCAGTTTCATCTTAGCCATTTTAGTATCCTCCTAAAATTAGTCCTTATTGGGTTTCGGGATCAGCAGAATGGACATCGTGCGGCCCTCGAGGACCGGCGGCTTATCCATGCTTGCCTGAGGCAGGGCCTCAGCAAAGCGCTTCAGCACGTCAGCACCGAGTGCGCTGTGCGCCATCTCACGGCCGCGGAAACGGATCGAGGCCTTTACCTTGTGGCCAGCGGCCAGGAACTTGGCCGTCTGGTTCAGCTTGGTGTTGAAGTCGTTGGTGTCAATGTTGAGCGAGAGGCGGGTCTCTTTGACTTCGACCACCTTCTGGTTCTTCTTGGCTTCCTTCTCCTTCTTCTGCTGTTCAAAGCGGTACTTGCCGTAATCCAGCACCTTGCACACAGGCGGGACAGCCTGCGGGGCGATCTTGACCAGATCAAGTCCGGCGTCCTCAGCAGCGCGCATGGCCACCTGAATGCTGACCACGCCCTTCTGCTCGCCGTCGGCTCCGATCAGGCGAACCTCACGGTCACGGATCTGACCGTTGATCTCCAGTTCCTTCGACTTTCCAGCGGTAGCGATAATGAATGCACCTCCAAACAATAGTCCATAGTGTTGCGTTTTTTGGCATAGAAAACGCGGCCGCCCCAGTTTCGGGACAGCCGCGCGAAATTCACTCAAAAGCGCGATTCGGTCTTCAAGACGAATCGGTTCAGGGTATAGCCCGGGGATCCTTACCCCTCAAGGCGAGCGCGGCACAGGCCGTAGCTGCTTTCTTTACTCGAATATTCTACCACACCCCGGGGAGGCTGTCAAGCATTTTTATGCGGGAATTTGAAATTTTATGTTTGCTTTTCCGTTGCACCTTAAAACCTTGCCTCTTTGCCAGAGGCTCCCCTACTAGGGGAGCTGTCTGCGAAGCAGACTGAGAGGTTGGACGAAGGACAGCCTGCCCGCAGGCCACCGCCAGATCCAACCTCTCCGTCATCGCTTACGCGATGCCACCTCCCCTATCGAGGGGAGGCCTTGGCATTCCGCAAGGTTTTGTCTTCTTATTATACCTGTATCAATTCTCCCAGCTCCAGCGAATATATCCCTTTATAAGTCACCCGCCGGGGGGCGAAGCGCTTATCAATGGCCTTTGCGTAAAGCTCCAGCTGAGCGCGGTAGGCGCGGACGAAGTCGGCAGGAGTCTTGCGGCGGTCCGTCTTGTAGTCCAGAAGCTCGAGGTGGTCGGGGTAGATGAGGACGATGTCCGCGATGCCCTGCACCAGCACCTCGGCGTCGGCGGCAGGGCCGTCGGGCAGGGCGCGGCCCTGGGCAGCCATGACCTCGGCGGCAGGCAGCGACGTGATAAAAGCTAGCTCCCGCAGCACATCCTCTGCCCCGCAGATGCGGCGGAACGCCTCGCTGCGCACAAAGCGGAGTATCTTATAGACATCCAGCTTCCCGGCAATGGCGGGGGGCGTGAGCTGCGCCGCCGCCTGACGCTCCCGCTCGGCGCGGACGGCATCCAGAACGGCGTCGTCCTCTGCGTCCCGCACAGCGGCCAGCGCCCCGAAGTCGGCGTGCTCGAGGAAGGCATGGAGAGCCGTACCCATCTCGGCGGCGGTGAGGCCGTCCTTCGAGAGGAAGCCCGGGCGCTCAAGGGTGGTCTGCTCAGCAGCGTGGACGAGGCTGGTCACGCTGACCTTGGCCGGGATGTCTGCCAGCGCTGCCGCCGGATACCGCCAGCCGAAGCCCTGCCGCAGCGTCTCCACAAGGGCCGGGTCGGCCTCGGGCCGGGGCGGCTCTTCCGCCTCGGCGGGGGCTTCTTCGGGCGGGAGGACATCGGCCTGCACTGTGAGGGCGATGGTGCTTCTGGTGTCCGCAAAGGGCAGCTCGAGGTTCCCCGCCAGACGGCGGAGAGGCCCGCCGTTGGGGTGGACGAGGAGCGCCGCCCGCAGCCAGTCGGCGAAGCTGCCCGCCTGAGCGTTCAGGGTCTCCCCCGCCCCGGCGGCGAGGAAGGCGGCGGCTTTGGCGAAGGGGTTGGACGTCCGGCCGATGCCCAGCGGGACCGTCAAGATCAGCTTATCCTGCGCCCGGGTGAGGGCCACATACAAAAGCCGCATCTGCTCGCTCCGCATCTCGGCGGCATGGACCGTGGAGAGGGCGGTGTAGGCCGCCGTCTTATAGGCCCCCTCGCCGCCCTCGGGACGGAGACGGAGGCCCGCGCCGCAGACGCGGTGGAGCAGGACAGGCTGGCGGGTGTCGGCGGCGTTGAACTGCCGGGCCGTGTCGGCCACGAACACCACCGGGAACTGCAAGCCCTTGGAGCGGTGGATGGTCATGATGGTGACGCAGCCGGGCCGCGCCCCGCCGGGGGCAGTCTCCTGCCCGGTGGAGCCCGCCAGCGTGGCCGCGTCGATAGCACGGACGAGGGCCGAGATGCCGCCCGCGCCCGCCCCGGCGCAGAAGGAGGCGAAACGCCGCGCGTCCTCCCGGCGGCGCTGGCCGTTCTCCATGGCACCGAGGGCGGCGAGGTAGCCGGTGGAAACAAAAATTTCTTCCAGCAGTTCCTCCACCGGCACGCTCCGGGCCATCCGGCGCAGGGCCGTCAGACGCTGGTAGAACGCCTGCACCCGGCGGGTGAAATCATCCTCCGCCCCGCTCTGGACGGCCTGTAAAACTGCGCCGTAGAGGCTGATGCGGGTGTGCTTATCGGGTGTCTGCGCCCCGGCCCGGAGACGGACGAGGTCGTCGTCCGTAAAGCCGAACATCGGTCCCAGCATGGCGGCAGCGAGATAGATGTCCTGCGCGGGATTGTCGATGACCCGCAGCAGAGCGATGAGGGGGCGGATGTGGGGCGCGTCCAGCAGGTTCTCCCGGGCGTCGGCGTAGACCGGGATACCCCGGGCCGTCAGGGCCTCGGCGTAGGCCGGGAAGTCGCCTCTCGCCGCCAGCAGGACACAGCAGTCCTCGTACTGCACCGGGCGGGTGGTGCCGCCGTCCCGCACCGGCTCGCCGGAGGCCACCATCGCCTCGATGCGGTCGGCGATATACTGTGCGTCCGTCTCGGCGGCATCGTCGGGCAGGAAGTGGGCCTCCACACTGCCCTCGTACTCGCCGGGTGCGCCGCAGACGAGGCGCTGTCCGTCGCCGTAGGCCGTGTCGCCCAGAGCAGGCGTCATGAGCTGTTCGAAGATAAAGTTGATGCCCGCCACCACCTGCGGGGCAGAGCGGAAGTTGGCGTCCAGCGCCAGCATGGCGTTCTCGCCGGGCCTGCCGTCTTCGGGCCGGGGGCGGGCCTCGCCGCCGGGCAGGAGGGGCCAGCTCTCCAGCTTTTCCCGGAAGATGCTGGGGTCCGCCTGACGGAAGCGGTAGATGCTCTGCTTTAAGTCGCCCACGAGGAAGAGGTCATCCCCTGCAGGGCTGGCCAGACAGCGGTAAAGGGCGTCCTGCAGGGCATTCGTGTCCTGATACTCATCCACCATGACGGCGGCGTAGCCCTGCCGGATGCCCTGACACAGCTCGGTGGGCTGGCCGTCGGCGTCCCGCAGGAGCCGCAGGGCCAGATGCTCGAAGTCGCTGAATTCCAGCAATCTTCTCTCCCGCTTCCGGGCCGCAAAGCGGGCGTCAAAGTCCCGCACGGCGGCAAAGAGGGCGCGGAGGCAGGGTTCGGCGGCTTTCCGGTCAAGCTCGGCTTCGTCGAGACTGCAACTGATGAGGTCTTCGATTTTCTCAAAGAGCTTTGCGGCCTCGTCGGCCCGGGTCTTGACGGCGTCCTTGTGCTCACCGGTGAGCCGCTTTTTCATATTTTTGAGGCCGGGGGCCTGTTCCATGCCGAGGACGTAGGGCGTCAGCCTGTCGTAGAGGGGCGTCCATTCCCCCGCCCCGGCCAGACGCTCCACTTCGCCCAGCAGGGCGGCGGAGTTTTCCAGCCTCTCGAGGGGTTCGGCGAACTTCTCGTTCACTGCCGCCACAGCCTTTTCCTTGGCGGCAGGTGTCTTTTTGCTGGCCTCGGCGTCGGCCTGCGCAGTCACGAAGTCCTCCTTGCAGTCGTTCAGCGCGGCGCAGAGCAGCTCCTTCGCGGCCCGGGCAGAGCGGGCGGCCTCCTGCATCAGAATATCATGCCAGCAGGTGCGGGCAAAGCCGTTCTCGTCCTGCCACGGGGCCAGCATCTCGTCCAGCTTTTTATCGTAGTTCGGCAGGGCGCGGAGGAAGTCATAGACCTGCAAAACAGCCTCCCCCGCCGCCTTGTCGGTGCGGCCCTTGCCGTAGAGGTCGGCAAAGGCGCAGAAGTCCGCATCCTGATAGGCCGCTTCCAGCGTCTCGGAGAGGGCCGCGTTCCGCAGCATCTCCACGCTGCCGGGGTCGGCAGGGGTGAAGTCCGGCGGGATGTCCAGCGCCTGAAAGTGCTTGTGGAGCAGGTCGAGGCAGAAGGCGTCGATGGTGCAGATGGGGGCTCTCTGCAACAGCATCCGCTGGCGGCGGAGGGCCGTGTTGCCCGGCTCTGCCTGACTGCGGCGGAGCAGCGTCTGCCCGATGCGGGCGCGGAGCTCTGCGGCGGCGGCGTTGGTGAAGGTGACGATGAGGAGCCGGTCGGCGTCCACGGGATGTTCCGGGTCGGTGATGAGCCGGACGGCCCGTTCCGTCAGCACGGCGGTCTTGCCACTGCCGGCGGCGGCGCTCACCAGCAGCGCACCGCCCCGGTCATCGATGGCGGCACGCTGGGCCGGGGTCCATTTTGTCTCGCTCACTGGTCTTCCTCCTTTTTCTCTTCCGGTTCAAAAGGCTTTGCAGGGGCGTCCAGCGCCCGCTCTCCGATGCCGTCCTCATGGCAGCAGATGAAGCCGTAGTCGCACCACCGGCAGGGGCTGCGGCCCGTGACCAGCGGCTCGGCGGCGATGCAGCCGCCGTAGAGCTGTTCGCCCATCTGGGTCACAAGGTCGTCCAGATGGAGCTGGATGCGGGAGAGCTTGGCCTTGTCGGCACGTTTCTCTTTCTGGTAGGGGCTGGGTACACCGTTGCGGAAGCTGAAGGGCAGATACCGCCCCGTCTCCTCGGCGTCCATGGCGTCGAAGACTTTCTGCTCGTCCCGGACGAGGCCGTCCAGCTTGTATTCCATGCTCTGGGCGGCTTTGCCCCGGGTGGTCGTCTCGGGGGCCGGGTCGGCCAGCAGGTACAGCACACCCGCAGGCTCTGCCCCGGTGAATCGTCCGTCGGCGTCCCGGGTCAGGCTGAACAGGTAGAGCAGCATCTGACAGTCGAGGCCGCAGTAGACTTCCCGCAGGTCGAGCTTTTTCGTGCCGGTCTTATAGTCCACCACCCGCACCCAGCGGGTGCCGTCGTCCTCGATCCACTCGTCGGCGCGGTCCACGGTGCCGATGAGCTGCACCGTCCGGCCATCCGAGAGGCGGTAGGTCTGGCCCCGCACGGCGTCCTCGCCGGGGCCGATCTTCAGCTCACAGGCCACCGGTTTGAAGCTGGACTGGCGCTGCTCGTCCCGCAGGTAGCAAAGCAGGCCCGTCATGCTCTTTTTGAGGCGGGAGAGCAGATAGGCAAAGCGGGCCGTGTCCTCGGGGAGGTAGCGCTTTGCATACTCATCTACGAGAAGCCCGGCCAGCGCCGCCATGGCCTCGTCGTCGAGGTCAAGGAAGGGCTGTAAGCCAGCGCAGGGGTTGTCAGGGCCGGGGTGGGGGTCGAGGGCCATCTGGAGCACCCAGTGCATGAGGGTGCCGCTCTGGTCGGCGGAAAGCTCCGCCCGCTTCCGGGGCCGCAGACCCAGCACGTACTGCAGGAAATAGCCGTACCGGCAGGTGTAGTATTTTTCGAGCTGACTGGGCGAGATGCGGAGCCGCCGGCCCAGCAGCGTTTCCAGCGCCTCGAGGTCGCTGACCTGACGGGGGCTGCGGCCCGCCATCCGGCGCAGGAGGGCGAGGCCCTCGGGTTCTGCCCCGCCGGGGGCATGAAGGGCCTCGGTGAGGCTGGCGCGTTCGATCTCCGTCAGGGGCCAGCCGCCGCCCAGCACGTCGAGGCCGTCGGCGGCAGTGGCGGCAAGGTCGGTCAGGTCGAGTTCCGGCGCACCCGGTCTCAGCACGTCCACGATGGGCTCGAGGGCGGCGCAGAGGGTCTGGCCCTGCCCCTTCGGCCAGCTGAGCCAGAGGCCCCTGGCCGGGGCGGTGAGGGCCTTATAAAAGCAGACCTGCTCGCGGACCACCCGGTTCTCGAAGCAGTCCGGAAGCTCGATCTCCTGCGCCATCAGGGCGTCGCGGTCGGCGTGGGTCAGCAGGCCCGTCTCGCCGGGCGCGGCGGGGAATTCGCCCTCGGAGAGGCCCAGCACAAAGACATAGTCCGGTGCGTCAAGGCGCATCTTGCCTGCGCTGGCCAGCACCACGGCGTCCAGCGTCTGGGGGATGTGGCCGAGGTCCGACGAGCGCAGCAGCAGCCCGAACAGCTCCTCGTACTCGGGGATGGTGACGCTCTGGCCGCCCAGCAGGCCTGCCATCTCATCCAGCAGGCCCATGACCACGTTCCACTCCCGGGCGGCTTCCTCGGCGGCGGGGATGCCCCGCTCGGCCCGGATGGCCTCCACCTGCGCGGCCTGAGCGTCCTCCGCGCCCAGCTCCTTCAGGCAGAAGTAAAGGGCGCGGCTCATCTGCTCGGCGTTGGCAGAGCGGAGCTTCGCGCGCAGGCCGTCGGCGGCGGTGATGAGAAGGGCGCGGGCCTTTTCGGCCCGGGCAAGGTTTTCTTTGTCCTCGTCGGTGGGCTCCACATCGCCGAAGCCCCGGGGGTTCTTCTCGAAGGGTGCGCGCCACGCTGCCGCATTCGGCGACCAGGTGTAGGCGTAGTTCTCGAGGGCGCAGACCTCTTCCTCGGTGAGGGCGCAGAGGCCGGTCTTGGCCAGGGTGGTAAGCTGTTCCGTCAGCTCTGCACCCCGGGCGAGAGCCAGCAGACACCGTACCGCCGTGGCCGGGGCGCTGAACTCGGGAGTCGTCGGCTCATCGCAGTAGAGGGGGATGTCCGCCATCCGGAACTCGTACTTGACGGCGGCGCGGTATTTCGAGATGTCGCGGCAGACCACCGCCACTTTCCCGCAGCGGACGCCCTGCCGCATGAGGCGGCGGATGGCGGCAGCGGCGGCGCGGGCTTCTTCCTCCCGGCTGGGAGCGGCGAAAAGCTTTATCTCCGGGCAGGCCGGAGGCGGGTCACACCGGCCCGTGGCCAGCAGCTGAGCCGCAGCGGCAAGGCCGGGGGCGTCGGCGTGGCGCATGTCCCGGCGCAGCAGTTCCGGCACGGCCACCGCAGTGCCGTTCCGGCGGGCCAGCTGGCGCAGCTGCGCCGCCACCTGCTTCGCGCCGGAGAAAAGGCTCATTTCCCCCGGCACGAGAGGGGTGCCGTCGTCGCAGAGGGCCACCGTCACGGCGGGCAGTGAGGCCAGCAGAGCGCCCATCAGCCGCTTTTTCGGGGCGTTGAAGGTGTCGAACTCGTCGATAAAGACGGCCCTGTCCCGCAGGAACTCCGGCAGTTCGCCCCGGGCCAGTGCGGCCTCGAGGCGGGATGCGGCCAGCTCCAGCCGGTCGGAGGGGTCCATGCCTGTCCTGGCCAGCAGGGTCTCGTAGCCCTGAAAGATGAGGGCCAGTTCGCTGAGTTTGGCGCTGTCGGTGCCGCAGTCCTGCGCCAGCTCATAGAGCTGCTGGCCCGAGAGACCCGCGCTCTTGAGCTCGTCGATGGTCTCGGCGGCCATCTGGCAGAAGGCGGCCGAGCGGCGGTGGCGGTAATAGTAATGGACGTTGTCCTGCAGTTCCTCGAGGGCACGGCGCACCAGCACGGCCCGGCCCGCGTCGCTGAGGGTCTGGACGGCAGAGCCGCCCTCCGCCGACAGGATATGCTCGGCGAGGCTGGTGAAGGAAAAGCTCTCCACCAGTCCGCTCAGCGCGTCGCCCATCTCCCGGTGGATGCGGCCCTCGGTGGACGAGGTGAACTGCTCCGGCACCAGCAGGATGCTCTTCTCCCCCGCCTCGGCCCGCGCCCGGATGCGCTGGTACAGCAGGGTGGTCTTTCCGCTGCCGGAGCCGCCTAAAAGTAGTTTTAACATGGTGAATCTCTCCGTTGGGTCAGTTTTCTATCGTGGGCGGCTTGCCCTCATTTTTCTATCATTGTACCACAAAATTGCAGCGACATCTATTCTGTGGTACAATGAAGAAAAAATCATCTCAGAAAGAGGACACCTGCATGAAAATTTTAGCAGTAGATTACGGCGACAGCCGCACCGGCCTCGCCACCTGCGACCGCACCGAGTTCCTGACTTCCCCCATCACCCCTCAGATCACCGTCAAGGCCCGGGACAAAGTCGCCGCCAGGGTCTGCGAGGTGGCAAAAGAAATCGAAGCCGAGCTCATCGTCATCGGCCTGCCGCTGAACATGGACGGCACCGAGGGCGAGCGCGCCCGCAAGAGCCGCAAGCTGGCCAAAACCGTTGAGATCTGGAGCGGCCTGCCCGTCCGGATGTGGGACGAGCGCCAGACCACCTGCGCTGCTGCTGACCTCCTCGACGAGAGCGGCACCTTCGGCGCAAAACGGAAAAGCATCCTCGACTCGGTGAGCGCGACTGTCATTCTGGACGACTACATCCAGTGGCGGAAGGAGCATCCAGGGGAGGTCTGAACGCCCCCGCCGCCCCTGTGGCAAAGTTTCTTTGCGAAGTCCGGACAGTTTGTTGCAAAGTCTGCAGAAAATCGTCGTTTTTCGGTTTGTTTTCACAATTTTCCTGAGCCGAATTTGTATAGTTTTCCGGCTTGACAGCACCGGCTCTTCTCCGATAAAATGAGGGTAGAAGAACCCCCTGACCAGATGGCCGGAGAGGACGCTTCTTCATGAGAAAAAACAACTGGACTCACCAAAACAAAAACGATTGGAGGCGACCCACATGACAAAACTGAGAAAGCTGGCTGCCCTGCTTCTGGCCGGTGCACTGACCCTTCTGCTCCTGACCGCCTGCAGCGGTGGCGGCGGCTCTTCCGGCCCGGAGGCCCAAGCCGAAGCCGAGGTGATGGGGGCCATCAACAAAGGCCGCACCGTGGCCCTGGCCAATGACGATGGGATGCGTACTGTTGCAAACGCCCGTCTGGACGCTCTGGATAAGGAGCTTGAGCTGAAGGGCGATGTTCTCGGATACCAGTTCTTCAACAAGGTGGATGCCAAGTGGGACAACGACAATAAGAACGCCACCCTCACTCTGGTCGCCAAATATGACTACAACGATACCACGCTGCAGAAGATCATCGATCAAATCAAAGGCAACGATCAAAACGAAGCCTTGGATTTTGCCCTGAACGGCAACTATACCAAGGCAGGCGTAGTGGCCCGGACCATTCGCGGCCAGACTTATGTTGCCATCTCCCTGCGGGTGGGCAGGAATCTCTGATTTCTTCCCGATTTTCCCCGCATCTCGTCTGATTTCCCCATAAACGCAGATCACCCGCCAGTTGGCGGGTGATTTTTTGCAGCCGTCCCACCGCCCGGAGGGCGGAAAAACAGCTTCTTATTCAAATTTCGTGATGGTCACGCTGTTGATGGTGACAGCCTCCGTCGGGCGCTGAGTTTCGTCCACGCCGGTCTGGGCGATGGTGTCCACCACTTCCATCCCTTCGTACACCTGCCCGAAAACAGTGTCGGTGTAGTCGAGGTAGGGTGCGCCGCCCGCCGTCTGATAGGCGCTCACCACGTCGGCCCGCCAGCCGGCGGCGTTCATCTGGTCGATGAGCTCCTGCGTCACCGAACTGCTGCCCGGCAGAGTCTCCATGACATAGAAGACGCTGGCGCAGTCGCCGGAGGCGTCCGCTGCGGCACAGAGTGCGCCGGAATAGTGATGGAGCTTATCGGTGGTCTCGGCGGAGAAACGGTTCCCGTTCCAGATGGTGGTGCCTCTGCCGTCCGCGCCCTGCCCGGCCTCCACCACGAAGTCCTTCTCCACCCGGGTGACGGTCAGTCCGTTGTAAAAGCCCTGCTGGGCCAATGTCGTGAAGTTCTGCACGGCCTGCGGGGCCTCGGTGGAAAAAAGCACTGCTTTGAACACGCCTGCCGAGGTATCGAACACCGCGATGGTGTCCCCCGCCGCCGGGTGGGTGAACTGCAGCTCTGCCGACTCCACAGCCGGGCGGTTGACCGTCTGCACCGTGTCGGCCTTCCCGCCCTGGATGCTGGAGAGGATATTGTCCGCACTGCACCCGGCCAGAACTGCCGTCAGGGCCAGTGCCGCCATTATTTTTTTCAAGGCTCTCATGATCGGGCCTCCCTGTCCATATATTATAGCAAAGATGGCTTTTCAAAAGCTATCGCTATAGTATATCACATTCCGGCCCGGGAAGCGAGAGGGAAAAGCGTGAAAATTTGTTATTGGATTTCTATGCGAAAAACATCTTGACGAGCGGGCAAAAAAACGCTACACTATAGGCGTACCCGGAACCCACAGCTCAGAGGGAGCAGAGCGGGCAAGGTGTGACAGTCATCCCATTTTTTAGATATTTGACAGGAGAACGTGACTTATGGCAGAAGATATGAACAAGTCCGCCGCTGAGACCGAAGAGGAATATCAGCCCGACCTGATGACCCTCGAGGACGAGGACGGCAATGAGGTCACGTTTGAAGTGATCGACGCTCTGGACCATAAGGGCGTGCATTACCTGGCCGTTGTCGAATACGCCGAGAATGAGGAAGACCTGGACGAGGACGCCCAGCTGGTCATCCTGAGCGTCGGCGAGGACGACGAGGGCGAGTATCTCGATGTGGTCGAGGACGATGAGACCCTGCTGGAAGTCAGCAAGCTGTTCGAGAAGCGTCTGAGCGACCAGTTCGAGATCGAGTGATTTCTCAGCAAAGACTTCCTGCCCGGCACGATTTGTTGCGGTTTATATGATCCTACTAATCATTCAACGGGAGCTTGGAGTTCGTCGGTGGATTGCAGACCTCCCCGTCATGGGTCGACCATGAAGGCTCGATGAGGAAGCGCGAAACCGGAGACAGAGCACCCACCTGTCCGCAAGGGTAGGTTTGATTGCCGCAGACGTCCGGGCGGGATTCTTTATAGGTATTAAAAAGGCTCTCGTGCCGTATTTCCTGCCGGCATGAGAGCCTTTTTCTTTTGTCTCTACTCCCCGGTCTCGTCTGTAAACAGGCCCGGGATACCGCAGATAGCGGCCACGCCCACCAGCGTGAACACGATGCGTGACCAGATGGACGCGCTGCCGCCCAGCAGCCAGCCGACGAAGTCGAACTGGAACAGGCCCACAAGGCCCCAGTTGATGCCGCCGACGATCATGAGGATGAGACAGATTTTATAAAAGGTCTGCACAAAAAGACCCTCCTTCCTTTGGGCAGTATGCCCGACGGGAAGGAGGGTTATGCATTTTATAGGAATAACCTCTCCGTCAGCGCTAACGCGCTGGCCGCGGCCCCAACAGCGACTCCCTGTTTCCGCCACTGGCGGCGGTCGTCGTTGTTGCTCCTATCGAGGGGAGGCCTTGGCATAGCGAGAAACTTGATCTCTTCGCCAGAGGCTCCCCTACAAGGGGAGCTGGCGGGCGCAAGCCCGACTGAGAGGTTGTACGAAGGCGAGGCTTCATCTCTTCCGCAGTATCTGCACCTCCGCCCCTCCCCTGACAGGCTGGGCGGTATAAACCTGCGGCCAGCGGGCGCGGAGGGCGTCAGCGGCGGCTTTGGCCTCGGCTTCGGTGCGGAACACGCCGAAGACCGCCGCGCCGCTGCCGGTCATAAGGGCGGTGACGGCCCCATTCTCCCGGAGGGCAGCCTTGATGGCCTCGTTGTCCTTGGCCCCGCTGCACTCCTCGAGGGCGTTTCCGGCAGCGGCGCAGACAGCGTCCAGGTCGCCCGCCCGGATGGCGGCTTCCTGGGCGGCGCAGTCGGGATGGACGCTGCTGCCCACCTTATCGTAGGCCGCAAAAGCCTCCGGCGTCGAGACGCCATAGTCTGGCATCACCACTGTGAACCAGCACTCGGGCATGGGCGGCAGCGCCTTGATGAGGTCACCGAGGCCCTGCACCCGGCAGGTGCCGCCCATGAGGGCAAACGGCACGTCTGCGCCGATACCGGCACCCAGAGCGCAAAGCTCGCTCATGGACAGACGGGCGCCGTACAGCTCGTTCAGACCCACCAGAACAGCAGCAGCGTCGGCGCTGCCGCCAGCCATACCGGCCCGGACGGGGACGTTCTTATAGATGGTGATGTCTGCACCCGCCAGCAGGCCCGTATAGTGGAAAAAAGCCAGTGCCGCCTTGATGGCGGTGTTGCCCGGGCCGGGCTTGACATTGCTGCCGGGCAGGGTCAGATCGAGGTAAGGACTGCGGCGGATGACCACCCGCTCGTAAAGCGAGATGGCCTGCATGGTCATATCCAGCGCATGGTAGCCGCCGGGCAGGATGCCCACCACGTCC
This sequence comes from Faecalibacterium sp. Marseille-P9590, assembly GCF_017377665.1. Taxonomy (NCBI): domain Bacteria; kingdom Bacillati; phylum Bacillota; class Clostridia; order Eubacteriales; family Oscillospiraceae; genus Faecalibacterium; species Faecalibacterium sp. Marseille-P9590. The sequence continues at coordinate 267,502 of NZ_JAFREF010000002.1, read as the reverse complement.
AGCGCCAGATTCAGCTTGGCCGGGGCCAGGACTGTCACACGATCGCGCATCATTTTTCCTCCTCACTTGCAGTTCTCGTTCAAAAACTCCCGGATGCGGCGGATAGCCTCCATCAGGTGCTCCACGCTGTAGGCGTAGGACACACGGGCGTATCCCTCGCCGGACGCGCCAAAGGCGTTGCCCGGGATGATGGCGACATGCTTCTGCTCCAAAAGCTTTGTGCAGAATTCCTCGCTGCTCATGCCGCTGGACTTGATGCAGGGGAAAGCATAGAACGCGCCCCGCGGCTCAAAACAGCTCAGGCCCATATCGTTGAAGCTCTTCACCACGAGGCGGCGGCGCATATTATACTCGTTGCGCATCCGCTCGATCTCGCCGTCGCAGTCCTTGAGGGCCGTGATGGCGGCGTATTGGCTGGTGGTGGGGGCGCTCATGATAGCGCTCTGGTGGATCTTGGTCATGATCTTGATGATGGGCGCGGGGCCGCAGGCATAGCCCAGCCGCCAGCCCGTCATGGCGTAGGTCTTGGAGAAGCCGTTGACCACCACCGTCCGCTCGGCCATGCCGGGCAGCGTGGCGATGGAAACGTGGTTCTGCAAGCCATAGTTCAGCTCCGCGTAGATCTCATCCGACAGTACCATGATGTTGGTGCCGCGCAGGACTTCCGCGATGGCCTCAAGGTCTTCCCGCTCCATCACCGCGCCGGTAGGGTTGTTGGGGAAGGGCATGATGAGGAGCTTGGTCTTCGGGGTGATAGCGGCTTTCAGGGCGTCGGCCCGGAGACGGAACTCATCCTCCTGACGGCAGGCCACATGGACCGGCACACCGCCAGACAGGGTGGTGATGGGCTCGTAGCAGACGAAGCACGGCTCCGGGATGATGACCTCATCGCCGGACTGCACCAGAGCGCGGATGCACATGTCGATGGCCTCACTGCCTCCGACGGTGACGAGAACTTCCTTTGCCGGGTCGTATTTCAGGCCCATCCGGCGGTCGAGGTAGCGGGCGATCTCGGCCCGCAACTCTTTCAGGCCCGCGTTGGAAGTATAGCGGGTGCGGCCATGCTCGAGGCTTTCAATGCCCGCCTCACGGACGGCCCAGGGGGTCTTGAAGTCGGGCTCGCCGACGCCGAGGCTGATGCACTCGGGCATCTCGGCGGCGAGGTCGAAGAATTTGCGGATGCCGGAGGGGCGCATGGCCGCAGCGGCAGGCGCGATCAGTTTATCGTAATCCATCACAGCACGGTGCACTCTCTTTCATCGATTTCTTCGTCCTGATACAGACGACCCTCTTTTTTGTAGGTGCGGAGCACGAAATGGGTGGCCGTGGACAGCACATCGTCCAGCGGCGACAGCCGCTTTGCCACAAAGAGGGCGATTTCCTGGAAGGTCTGGCCCTTGATGACCAGCTGCAGGTCGTAGCCGCCGCTCATCAGCAGCACGCTCTCCACCTCGTCAAAGGAGGCGATGGTGGCAGCAATTTCGTCAAAGCCGCGGCTCTTCTTGGGGCTGACGTTCAGCTCGATGACGGCTTCCACCCGGTTCACGCCGGCCTTCTCCCAGTCCACGAGGGTCTTGTAGCCCTTGATGATGCCCTGCGCCCGGGCCAGATCTATCATAGCCGCCACCTCGGCGGGGGATTTATTCAGCATGGCCGCGATGTCCTCCACCGACATCCGGGCATTGTCTTCAAGGATCTTCAGAAGCTGTTCCATCGTTGTCTCTCCTTTGTTCAGCCTGTGGCGATATTTGTAGATAAGTATAGCACACTGCCCGGCAGTTTGCATCTGGTTTTTGCAAGTTCTGCCGGAGATAGACATTCTTTTTCCCTTTTCCCCTGCTCTTTTTTCCAAAAAGAGTGTTCATTTTTCGTGAAATCTGCTATACTTGAGGTGAGTAAGCCTCTCCCTAGGGGAGAGCCTTTCGTTTTGTCAACATTTATATAGAAGGGGTAGGAATTATGAAAGCATTCATTACCGTCATCGGCCACGACACCGTGGGCGTCGTCGCCCGTGTCTCGGGCCTTTGCTGTGAGCTGAACATCAACATCGAGGACGTCACCCAGAGCATCCTGCAGGGCATGTTCGCCATGATTATGCTGGTGGACATCTCCAAGTGCAGCGTCTCCCACGAGGAGCTGCACCAGAAGATGGACGCTCTGGCCACTGAGATGGGGATGCAGATCAACCTCACCCGCCAGGAAGTTTTCGACGCGATGCACACGATTTAAGGAGCAAACTACTATGAGCATGATGAACACCGGCGACATCCTCGAGACCATCGAGATGTTCACGCAGGACAATCTGGACGTGCGCACCGTCACCATGGGCATCAGTCTGCTGGACTGCATCGACCCGGACCCCAGGAAAGCCTGCGAAAAAATCTATAACAAGATCACCACCCGCGCCGCCCGGCTCGTTCCGGCTGTGGAGCACATCAGCGCCGAGTACGGCATCCCCATCATCAACAAGCGCATCAGCGTCACCCCCATCGCCATGCTGCTGGGTGCCTGCCCGGACGCCGACCCGGTGGACTTTGCCAAGACGCTGGACGCCGCCGGCAAGAAGGTGGGCGTCAACTTCGTGGGCGGCTACACCGCCCTCGTCCACAAGGGCTTCTCGGCGGGCGACCTGCGCCTCATCGAGTCCATCCCCCGCGCACTGGCCGAGACGGACATCGTCTGCAGCTCGGTGAACATCGGTGCCACCAAGGCGGGCCTGAACATGGACGCCATCAAGCTGATGGGCGAGGCCGTCAAGAAGGCCAGCGAGCTCACCGCTGACCGTCAGTGCATCGGCGCAGCAAAGCTGGTGGTCTTCTGCAACGCGCCCGAGGACAATCCCTTTATGGCGGGTGCCTTCCACGGCCCCGGTGAGCCCGACTGCGAGATCCACGTCGGCGTCTCCGGCCCCGGCGCGGTCCGCGCCGCGCTGGCCCGGCTGCCCAAGGATGCCCCCATCGACCAGGTGGCCGAGCTGGTGAAGCGCACCGCCTTCAAGATCACCCGCGTGGGTCAGCTGGTGGCAAACCTCGCCTCCAAAGAGCTGGGCGTACCCGCCGGCATCATCGACCTGTCGCTGGCCCCCACCCCCGCTGTGGGCGACAGCGTGGCCAACATCCTCGAGGAAATGGGCCTTGAGACCTGCGGCTGCTGCGGCACCACTGCCTGCCTTGCCCTGCTCAACGACGCTGTCAAGAAGGGCGGCGTCATGGCCTCCAACCACGTTGGCGGCCTGTCGGGCGCTTTCATCCCCGTCAGCGAGGACGACGGCATGATCCACGCCGCCGAGTGCGGCTGTCTCACCATTGAAAAGCTGGAGGCCATGACGGCTGTCTGCTCTGTGGGCATCGACATGGTCATCATCCCCGGCGACACCACCCCTGCCGTCATCAGCGCCCTCATCGCCGACGAAGCCGCCATCGGCATGGTCAACAGCAAGACCACCGCCGTCCGCGTCATCCCGGCCATCGGCCGCAAGGCGGGCGAAGTGCTGGACTTCGGCGGCCTGCTGGGCTACGGCCCCATCATGCCGGTCAACCAGCGTGACCCCTCCGTCTTCATCAACCGCGGCGGCAGACTCCCCGCCCCGATGCAGTCGCTGAAGAATTAAAGAATAATTTTCTAAAAACAGGCCCATCCTCTGGATAAACTTTCCATGAGGGGGCCTGTTTTTTATGTTATCCCGCCGCGAAATGGGGGCGCTGTGCGCCTCGCTGCTGTTCTGTCTTCTACTGTCGCTGGAGGCAGGCTGGGCGCAGAGCCAGCTCACCACCGCCGACCAGCTTGCCGCCGACACCCTGCGGCTCCACATCCGGGCCGACACCGACTCCGTGCGCGACCAGAGCGCGAAGCTGGCTGTCCGGGACGCCGTGCTGGTCCTCACCGACGAAGCCTGCCCGGCGGACAGCCGGGCCGATGCCCGGGCGTGGGCGGCGGAAAACCTCGTCCGCTTCGAGCTGACGGCCCGCCAGACACTGGCCTCTCTCGGCATCCGCGCACCGGTGAAAGCCTGCCTCGTGAATATGTACTTTCCCACCCGGCGCTATGACGGCGGGGCTCTGCCCGCCGGGCGGTACGACGCGGTGCGGCTGGACATCGGGACGCGGCGGGCAGGCCGGAACTGGTGGTGCGTGCTCTACCCGGGTCTCTGCCGGTCAGCCTGCGGCGGGTACGACACGCCTGCCGAAAATGACCTTGTCTGCGGGGAGTATATCGTCCGGTTCCGGTTCGTGGAGTGGTGGGGCGGCCTCACCGCGCCCCGGGAGGACGTGGTGCTGGCCGGGTGAACAGGCCATCGGCACGCCGCATAGGATGAGCGCGGAAGGAGTGTGACAACACTATGGCAATTCCTGCTTACTACTCGCTTATCCAGCGCGGCAGCTCCGGCCCGGACGTGGCCCTTGTGCAGACCTGGCTCAACGGCATCCGGGACAGCTGCACCTGGCACGCTGCCCTCACCGTGGACGGAAAGTTCGGCGCAAACGCCGAGAAGGCTGTCCTGGAGTTCCAGCTCCGGTACGGCCTCAAAGAGGACGGCAAAGTGGGCGCGAACACCTGGAACGTGCTCTACGCCCGCTACACGGCCAAGCACGGCCTCATCGTCCCCTACCCCGGCATCGTGCTGCGGAGCGGCAGCGTGGGTGGCTGCGTCCGGCTGGTGCAGCAGAAGCTCAACGCCGAGGGCGAGCGGCTCACCACCGACGGCAGGTTCGGTGCCAGCACCGTCGCCGCCGTCAAGCGCTACCAGACCCGCCACAGCCTGACCTCCGACGGCTCCGTGGGCAAGGACACCTGGGAAAAGATGTTCCCTGCCGCGTGACGTGAAGACGGAAGAGCCTCCCGAAAGGGGAGGCTCTTTTCGATTTGACATATCTTTTTGTCAGAATTTATGATATACTTGCTTTGCGGTTCACCCCGTAATCCACGGGAGAGGGGGTGAAGCAATGGAGTATATATTCACATTCTTGGTGTCTGTCGCAGCAGATGTAACGTCGCGGTTCATCTGCAAATGGCTTGACAGATACGATGAGAACCGCAAAGCCTAATTAAAAGGAAAGCCCCCTGGGAGTTCGCGGCTCCTTGGGGGCTTTTCCATTGGGGTGAAACCAATGGAGTATTCACATTCCTGAGTTTATTATATGCCATCCCGCGCAAAAGTCAAGCATTGCATAGAAAATTTACACCCCCTCGACAAACGCCCCCAACTCTCCTATAATAAAATCATCCCAACGAAAGGCGGTGTCCCCATGCGTTTCCTTCACCTCTCCGACCTGCATCTGGGCAAGCGGGTCTGCGAATTCTCCATGCTGGACGACCAGCGCTACATTTTAGAGCAGGTCCTCTCCCTGCTGGATGCCCGGCCCGTGGACGGCGTTCTGCTGGCAGGCGACCTCTACGACAAGCCCGTGCCGCCCGCCGAGGCGGTGCGGCTGCTGGACTGGTTCCTCACCGAGCTTGCGGCGCGGGGACTGCCCGTTTTTGCCGTCAGCGGCAACCACGACTCGGCAGACCGCATCGCCTTCGGCGCACAGCTTCTGGCGGGGAGCCGGGTGTACGTCAGCCCGGTCTTTGCCGCACCGCCCGCGCCCATCACTTTGACGGACGAATACGGCCCGGTGGACGTCTGGCTCCTGCCCTTTTTGAAGCCCGCCGCCGTGCGGCACGTCTTCCCGGACGAGAAGATCGAGAGCTACAACGACGCCATCGGCTGCGTGCTGAACGCCTGCGCACCCGACCCCGCCCGCCGGAACGTGCTGGTGGCCCACCAGTTCGTGGCCGGGGCTGCGGTCTGCGAGAGCGAAGAGCCCAGCGTGGGCGGGGTGGACAGCATCGACGTCTCCCTCTTCGAGGGCTTCGACTATGTGGCTCTGGGCCACCTCCACAGTCCCCAGAAGGTGGGACGGGACACCGTCCGCTACGCAGGCAGTCCCCTCAAATATTCCTTCTCCGAGGCCCTTCAGCACAAAGCCGCTCTCTTCGTCACCCTGGGCGAAAAGGGCAGCGTCCGCTTCGAGGCCGCGCCTCTCACCCCCCGGCACGACCTGCGGGAGCTGCGGGGCAGTTACATGGAGCTCACCGACCGCCGGGCCTACGACGGCACGCCGACGGACGACTACCTTCACATCACCCTCACCGACGAGCAGGACGTTCCCGACGCGCTGGCCCGGCTGCGGGTCATCTACCCGAACCTCATGCGGCTGGACTACGACAACCGCCGCACCCGGGCCGCTGAGACGCCCGACGCCGCTGCCCGGGCCGAGAGCAAGACGCCCCTCGAGCATTTTGCGGCCTTTTACGAGGCCCAGAACGGCCAGCCCCTCTCCGACGAACAGGCGGCGTTCTGCCAATCGCTCATCGAGGACATCTGGAAGGAGGACGAAGCATGAGGCCCCTGAAACTGACCCTGTCGGCCTTCGGGCCTTATGCCGCCGAGACCGTTCTGGACCTCGCCCAGCTGGGCAGAGGCGGGCTCTACCTCGTCACCGGCGACACCGGCGCGGGCAAGACCACCCTCTTCGACGCCATCACCTACGCCCTCTACGACCATTCCAGCGGCGGCGTCCGGGAAGGGGCCATGCTCCGCAGCAAGTACGCCGAGCCCGGCACCCCCACCTTCGTGGAGCTGGAATTTGAGGTGCGGGGGCAGCGCTGCACCGTCCGCCGCAATCCCGAATACCTCCGCCCGAAAGCCCGGGGCGAGGGCTTCACTACCGAAAAGGCCGACGCCTGCCTCACCTACGCCGACGGCCGCCCGCCCGTCACCCGGGCTAAGGACGTCACCGCCGCCGTGGTGGACATCATCGGGCTGGATTACAACCAGTTCTCCCAAATCGCCATGATCGCTCAGGGGCAGTTCACCCGGCTGCTCAACGCTTCCACCGAGGAGCGGAGCAAGATCTTCCGCAAGCTGTTCCGCACCCAGCCCTACCAGCGTCTCCAGGAGCGGCTGCAGGCCGAGAACGCCGCCCTCACCCGCCAGCGGGAAGAGCAGAGCGTCCGCATCGGGCAGCTGCTCTCCGGCCTGAGCTGGGCCGAAGGGGACGCCGACGAAGCCGTTCTGGACGAGCTGGCCCCCCTCTGCGAGGCGGGCGGGCAGGCGTCGCCGGAAGCGGTGCTGCCCCTTCTGGACGCCCTGCTGGCCGGGCAGGAGCAGGCGCTGAGCGCCGCCACCGCCGCCCGGACTGAGGCCGAGGCAAAGCTGGACAAGCTCCAGCAGACGCTGGGCCGGGCCGAACAGGCCGAGAAGCTCCGCCTCGAGCTGACCGCCGCGCAGGCCCGGCAGGACGCTCTGCGGCCCGTTCTGGACGCCGCCGAGGCCGAAGCGGCCCGCCACGCCGGGGATTCCGCCGCGCTGGACGCTCTGGCCGGAAAGCTCGAGCGGGCAAAATCCAACCTCGCGGCCTTCGACGGGCTGGACAGCCTCGAAAAGAAGCTTTCTGCCGCCCGGGACGCCGCCGCCCTCGAGAACGCCAGAGCTGAAAAGCGCCGCGCCGCCCTCGGGCAGCTGGACGGAGAACTGACCGCTTTGGAGCAGAGCCTCGCCGCCCTTGGGGGCGCGGAGGCCGAGAACGTGAGCCTTGAGGCCCGGGCCGAACAGCTGACCCGGCGGGAAACGGCCCTCGCGCAGCTGGCCCAGAGCCTCGCCGAGGGGCAGCGCCGGGGGCAGGCCTCACGGCAGGCGCAAGAGCGTTATCTTCTCGCCGACGGCGCAAAGGAGCGCGCCCACGCCCTCCGCGACCACCTCGAGCGGGCCTTTCTCAACGCGCAGGCGGGCCTGCTGGCCGAAGGGCTGACGGACGGCACCCCCTGCCCCGTCTGCGGCAGCACCCATCACCCGAAGCGGGCCGTTCTGCCCGCCGAAGCCCCCACTCAGGCCCGGGTAGACGCGGCCAGACAGTCCGCCGACGAGGCCGACCGCGCCGCACAGGAAGCCAGTGCGGCCGCCGCCAAGGCCGTGGCCGCAGACCGGGAGGCCAAAGCCACCCTCCGCCGGGACGCCGAGGCCCTGCTGCCGGAGCGGTTCACCTCACCGGAGGGGCCGGTGAAGCTGACTGTCTCGCTTCTGAAGACGGCTCTGGCCGAAGAAAGCGAAGCCCTGCACGCCGCACAGGAAGCCCTCGACAAGGCTCAGAAGCAGAATGCCGCCGCCCTCGCCGCCAAGGCCCGGCAGGAGGACGAGCGGCAGAAAAAGACCGCCCAGCGCTCTGCCCTCGAGGCCGAGGCACGGGCTTCCGCTGAGGAAGCCGCCCGGCAGTCTGCCTCCGCCAAGGCTCTGGAGGCCCAGTGTGCCGAGGCCCGGGCCGCTCTGCCCGCCGCCGACCGGGAAGAAGCCCGCCGGGCGCTGGCCGGGCTGGAAAACGAGCGCTGCGCCCTCCGGGCCGGGATGGATGCCGCTGCGTCGGCTCTGGCCCGGGCCCGGCAGGACTACGCCGCTGCCGAGGCCGCAGTCACGGCCCTGACGGCCCAGCAGATGGAAGCGGGCGAAGCCGCCGACCTGCCCGCCCTCGAATCCCAGCGGGACGCTCTGACGGCCCGGCGCACCGCTCTCGCGGCTCAGGAAAAGGCCCTGACGGCCCGCCTCCTGCCCAACCGGAAGGCCGCTGACCTCTACCGTCAGCACGCCGCCGCCCGGGCGGAGCTGGAACGCCGCTGGCAGTGGGTGAACGCCCTCGCCTCCACGGCGGGCGGCACCCTCAGCAGCAAACAGAAGATCCGCCTCGAGGCTTACATCCAGATGAACTACCTCGACGCCATCCTCGTCCACGCCAACACCCGCCTCATGCAGATGACCGCCGGGCAGTACGAGCTGGAGCGGGTGGGTGCCGAGAACCAGCGCAGCCAGTCCGGCCTCGACCTCGGCGTCATCGACCACTACAACGGCACCCGCCGCAGCGTCAAGACCCTCTCGGGCGGTGAGAGCTTCAAAGCCTCACTGGCGCTGGCTCTGGGCCTCTCGGACGAGGTTCAGAGCGCGGCGGGCGGCATCCGGCTGGACACCCTCTTCCTCGATGAAGGCTTCGGCTCGCTGGACGACGAAAGCCTTGAGCAGGCCATTCGGGTCCTCGCCGGCCTCACCGAGGGCGACCGCCTCGTGGGCATCATCTCCCACGTTGCCGCGCTCAAGGAGCGCATCGACAAACAGGTGGTCGTAAAAAAGGCCCGCAGCGGGGGGAGCACGGTGGAGGTCATTGTGTGACCGCTTCCCTTCTCTTCCTGTTTTGTATTTTTCTTCGGTATCTGCAACTCAATGCAGTTTGTTTGGGTCAAAAAGTCAACTTTTTTGAGAAAGCAGTCGAAAAGGCGTAGAAAAGATTGCATGAATTTTTCCCCCGCATATTCTCCCCCGCCTCCGCACACCCTAGGTGCGGAGGTGTTTTTTATGGAATCTCTGACGCCCTTCATCCGCCATGAGCTTGAGGATGCGCCCGGGCCGAGCGGCCCGCCGGAGGAGACGAGCAGCATGGTCAGTCCGCCTTTGGGCGCGGAACCCGGTCAGCCGCCCGTCACGGAACCGCCAAAACCGGGTCGCGGCTCCCAGCAGCCGCCGTCGCAGCCGGACGGCCCGGATGTGCAGCTCCCGCCGCCGGAAGTCCCGCAGCCCCGTCCGGACTGCAGCATCCCCATGACCGACGGCACCCCTGCGGCCTGTCGGCAGAAGAACGCCGCCGAGTTTCTGGCGGGCCGCTCCCCCGGGGTGATGACCCAGTACGGGCAGGGGCTGTTTGGCCCCCAGCAGCACACCAAAAGCCCCCACCCGGCGCCGGAGGAGGATGAAAGCGGCGTTTTACAGCTGGTAGAGTGGCGCGAAGAAGCGCCTTACGGTTGAAAGAGATGTAAAATTCAGAAATTATTTTCCAATTACCTGTTGAAATCTTCGCGCGCTTCTTTTATTATGGTAGCAAACAAAGCAAAGGCAGGTAATTCACTATGGCAGAAATCAAATACGAGATCGTTGAGCGCATCGCAGTCCTCGGAGAGCGTCCCCGCGGCTGGGAGCGCCAGCTCAACCTCATCAGCTGGAACGAAGGCGAACCCAAGTACGACATCCGCGACTGGTCCCCGGACGGCACCCGCATGGGCAAAGGCATCTCCCTGAGCCACGACGAGCTGGCCATCCTGAAGGGCATCCTCGAGGATATGGAGCTGTAAGATGACGGACCGCGAGGAATTTCTGGAGATATTCCGCACCCACATCACCCGGCCCGGCAGCGAGAAGCTGCTGGACTGGATGGACAGCAAGACGGACTTCTTCTCCGCGCCGGCGTCCACCCGCTTCCATGGGGCCTGCGATGGCGGGCTGTGTGCACACAGCCTGAACGTCTACCGCGTGCTCCACGGCACCTTCTTCACGCCGGACGAGGACAGCGAAGAGACCTTCGCCATCTGCGCACTGCTCCACGACCTGTGCAAGGCCAACTTCTACAAAAAAGGCACCCGCAACGTGAAGAACGAGGCGACGGGTCAGTGGGAGAAAATCCCCAGCTACAGCGTGGAGGACATGTTCCCTTACGGCCATGGCGAGAAGAGCGTCTTCCTCATCGAGCGGTTCATGAAGCTGAAGGTGGAAGAGGCCGTGGCCATCCGCTGGCACATGGGCGGCTTCGACGACGCTGTCCGGGGCGGCAGCTTTGCCATGTCGGGTGCCTTCGAGAAGTACCCTCTCGCCGTCAAGCTCCACATCGCCGACCTCGAGGCGACCTATTTGCTGGAACAACGGGGCGAATGATACAAAAAAGACCACCTGTCTTTTGACAGGTGGTCTTTTTAACTCTTACTTTTCCTACGGCATCAGTTTCGAAAGCTCGGCCAGGACTTCGTCGCCGAGGTGTTCCAGCTTTGTTTTCGGTTGACGGTCCGCAGCAGGCGGTGTCTGTGCTGCCGTCTCCGGGAACGGGACAGTGGGCAGTGCGGACGGAACATCCAGCCGCAGCGGGGCGGTGGATATTTTGTCCAGCTCGCTCCGCAGCTCCTCACACCGGGCGGTCAGCTCGGCGTTCTCCTTCCGCAGGGCCAGCATGGTGCGCTCGTAGGCGAACATCCGTGTCTCATAGCGGCGAAGCTCGGCGTTGGCCGCGTTGAGCTTCCGGCTCAGCTGCTCGAGCTGGGTCGGCCCGGACGCAGCGGGCAGAGCCTCAGGGCATGACTTCTCCCGTTCGGATGCCATCGCCTCTTCCACCTCCTGCAGTCTGCGCTGGGCGCAGCGATGCTCCCGGGCAGTCTCCCGGCAGAGCTGTTCCAACCGATGCAGCTCCGGCGTCCGGCGGCTGCTCAGCCACTCCAGCGGCAGCTTCGTCTGTTGCTGCTCCACGGTACGGCCTCCTTCCGCTTTTTCTGCGCAAGGGGTTCTCTATTCTTGCGCTTATCTACGCTTGTTCAGGATCGCCAGCAGGTCGTCGTAGTAGCTGGTGTCGCTGTTCTCCTCTTCCACGGGCTTGGCGGCAGAAGCATTGCCGGAAGCGACGGAAGGAGTGTTGACCTCGGCGCTGAAGACAGCGGACGGAGCAGAAGCCGTCACGCCGGGAGCAGTACCGGCGGCAGCAGTACCCAGCGTGCTGCGCAGGCCGTCAGCGGCCTTGTTGTCGAAGCCGGTAGCCACGACGGTAACGCGCATCTCATCGGAGAGGTTCTCGTCGAAGGCAGTACCCCAGATGATGTTCGCATCGGGATGTGCGCTCTGGGTGATGAGGCCGGCGGCAGTCTCGACATCCTCCAGACCGATGTCGGGGCTGGAAGTGATGTTGATGATGACGCCGTGTGCGCCGGCGATGCTGGTCTCCAGCAGCGGAGAGGAGATAGCGGCCTTGGCAGCGTTCTCAGCCTTGCCGGCGCCCTTGGCGCTGCCGACGCCCATGTGAGCGTAGCCGGCGTCCTTCATGATGGAGCGCACGTCGGCGAAGTCCAGATTGATGAAGGCCGGCACATTGATCAGGGCGGAGATGGACTCGACGCCCTGACGTAGCACGTTATCAGCGGCCTGGAAGGCGTTCATCAGGGTGATCTTCTCCTGACTGATCATCTTCAGGCGCTCGTTGGGGATGACGATGAGGCTGTCCACGTGCATCAGCAGATTTGCAATGCCCTGCTCAGCCAGACCCATCTTCCGCTTGCCCTCAAAAGAGAAAGGCTTGGTAACGATGCCCACGGTCAGGATGCCCAGATCGTGGGCCACCTCGGCCACCACAGGAGCAGCACCGGTGCCGGTGCCGCCGCCCATACCGGCGGTGATAAAGACCATCTGGGAGCCCTTCAGAGCGTTTGCGATCTCGTCCTTGCTCTCCTCGGCAGCGCGCTGGCCGATCTCGGGGTCAGCACCTGCACCGCGGCCCTTGGTAAGCTTGGAACCCAGCTGCACCTTGGTGGCGGCATGGTTCTTTGCCAGTGCCTGCTGGTCGGTATTCATTGCGATAAATTCGACGCCCTGCAGGCCGTCGCTGACCATGCGGTTGACGGCGTTGCCGCCGCCGCCGCCCACGCCGATGACCTTTATCGTCGTTACGTTTTCGTCCATTTCTTCGTCGAGCATGAGTGCCATATCATTGTCCTCCATCGGATTTTATCGTAGACCGCGCCTTGGCGCAGGATAGAACTCAACATTACTGCTACTATATAACAGTATCGTATCATCTTTTGGCCCCGAATGCAAGATAAATTTGCTTTTTCGATGGTATTTTTTTCACAGCGGCGTCAAGGGGCGGCATTTCTCTGCCAATTCGTCCCCCTAAAGAGGCCAGAACTTCGCACAGGCCGGCATAGCCCCGGTCGATATGACGAGTCTCTTCCACGAGGCTCTTCCCCCGTGCCGACAAAGCCGCCACCACCAGTGCCGCGCCGCCCCGCAGGTCAGGCGCAGTGAGGGTGGCGCCGTGGAGGCCGCTTTCCGGCAGCGGACCGACAGAGAGCACCCGGCCTGACCGATTTACCCGCCCGCCCAGCCGCTCGAAGCCCTCCGCACAGCCGAATCGCCGTTCGAAGACGACGTCCTCGATGCTGCTCTCCCCCTCGGCACAGAGCATGGCAGCGGCCAGCAGGGGCGCAGCGTCGGTGGCGAGACCTGGGTACACCCCGGTGAAGACCCGGCCCGCCCCGTACAGCCGCCCGAAACGTGCCACCTCGGCCCGGTCTGCGCCCCGCTCCACGGCGCAGCCCATTTGTTCCAGAATTTCCAGCACCGGCGCATAGAGCGCGGGCGGGCATCCGGTGAGTTCCACCCGCCCTCCGGCAGCAGCGGCGGCGCAGGCCAGTGTGGAGGCGAAGATGCGATCCGGCAGAGGCGAAAAATCGCAGCCGGAAAGCGCCCGCCGCCCCTCGATGTGAATCGTCGAAGTCCCCGCGCCCTCGATACGCCCGCCGCAGCGGTTCAGGAAGTCGGCAAGGTCAGAGATCTCCGGCTCCCGCGCCGCGCCCCGCAGGACGGTGGTGCCTCGGGCGCAGGCAGCGGCCAGCAGCAATGTCTCCGTTGCCCCCACGCTGGGGAAGCGGAGGGTGAAGTCTGTCCCGTGGAGTCCCCCCGGCGCGGCCAGCACCAGCTTTCCCGCCCCGGCGTCCAGCTCCTTTGCCCCCATCCGGGCCAGACCTTCCAGATGTAAGTCGATGGGCCGGGCGCCGATATTGCACCCGCCGGGCAGCGAAGTCTCAGCCCGGCCCAGCCGCGCCAGCAGCGGCGCACAGAAGAGGATGGAGGCCCGCATTTGTGCTGCGGTTTCTCCCGGAAGAGTGCTGTTTGAGGGCATCCCGGCCACCACGATGTCTGCCCCCTGCCAGTGGGCGGCGCACCCCGCGCCCCGCAGCAGCCCGAGGCTGCATTCCACGTCCGACAGCCTCGGCACGGCCCGCAGCCGCACCGGTCCCCGGCAGAGAAGCGCCGCCGCAAGGAGCGGAAGTACGCTGTTTTTCGCCGCAGGTATTGCCGCTGTGCCGTTCAGCGGCCGTCCGCCCATCACCCAAATCCGCCCGCTCTGCTGTGTCATATCCGCTGCCCCCATTCCGCAAAAGATACCCCACAATATGCAAAAGCAGGGGCGGATGTCACGATTTGAGTTTGTGAATGTGTTTGTGAGTCTATCTAGGCGTGCTGCCCGGCAGCAACCTTACCCTCTCCGTCACGGCTTCGCCGTGCCACCTCCCCTAGTAGGGGAGGCTTTGGCATTCCGTAGCGCTTTGCCTCTTCGCCAGAGGCTCCCCTACTAGGGGAGCTGTCGAACGAAGTGAGACTGAGAGGTTGTACAGAGCAGCGCCTTTCCTCTACATCTCTCCGGGTTGCGGCTCCCAGCGTCTGCTTCGGCCCTTGGTGCGGGCCTCGCATCCTGCTGGCCGCGGCCCGAGCTTCGCCTCCCTGTTTCCGCCGCTGGCGGCGGTCGGCTCAGCTCCCACGTGATACCCCCAGCACCACCCCCATCTCCCCCAGCAGCATCATGAGGCTGGTGCCGCCGGAGGAGAAAAAGGGCAGCGAGATGCCGGTGTTGGGGATGGTGTTGGTGACGACAGCCACGTTCAGCACCGCCTGCAGGGCCACCTGCACCACGAATCCCACCACCAGCAGCGCCCCGAACCGGTCGGGCGCGTGGGCTGCGATGGTGATGCCCCGGCAGAGCAGCAGCACGAACAGCCCCACCACTGCGCAGGCCCCCACGAAGCCCAGTTCCTCGCAGACGATGGAGAAAATGAAGTCGTTCTGAGGCTCGGGGACGAAAAGATGCTTCTGGCGGCTTTCCCCCAGACCGAGGCCGGTGGCCCCGCCGGAGCCGATGGCATAGAGGCTCTGGATGGTCTGGTGGCCATCGCCCAGCGGGTCGGCGAAGGGATCGAGCCAGGAGCGGAGCCGGTCGGCGGCGTAGGGGACGAGGTCGGGCATGACGGCCACCGCCGCACCAATGGCCCCGACGCCTCCCGCGCCCGCCAGCAAAAACCACCGCAGACCCGTACCACCCACGAACATCAGCACTGCGCCGATGCCGAGGATGAGGACGGTGCCGGACAGGTGCGGCTCCAGCAGCATCAGGGCCGCCACCACCCCCAGCACCAGCGCAAAGGGCAGGACACCCACGCTGAAATCCTTCATTCGGTCGTGATTCAGTGCAATGATGTGGGAAAAAACCAGCACCACCGCAAACTTTGCGATCTCGCTGGGCTGCAGGGTGCCGAACCCCGGGATGACCAGCCACCGCTTGCAGCCGTTGTACTCGGGCATGAAGAGCACCGCCGCCAGCAATATCAGTGACAGCCCCAGCAGCGGCCACGCCAGCTTATGGAAGATATGGTAATCTACCCGGCTGGCCAGCCACATCCCGCAGAGTCCCAGCGCCGCGTAGAGCAGCTGAGGCCGCAGATAGGCCCAGGCGTCGCCCCGCCGGTAGAGCGCCACGGCGCTGGACGCGCTGGCCAGCATCACCAGCCCGAAGCCCACCAGCGTGAGCACAAGTATCAGAAACGGCAGGTCCATGCCGGGCAGCGGACGCAGGATCCTCTTCTTCATCCTCTCCCCCCTTCCCTTTAGTGTACGCACCGGGGCGGACGGCTAGTCACGGGGTCTCGCGCATATGATTGCAGGAAGGGAGGTGCTGTCTCATGTCCGAATCGCCAAAACCCGCCGACGCCCTGCGCACCCTGCCGGAACGGGCGTTCCGCGCCCGGGCAAGGCTGGTGGCGGGGGTGTTCTGTCTGGTCTGCTGCGGTCTGGCGGTGCGGCTTTTATTTTTGCAGGTGCTGGGCGGCGGCTGGTACACCGACCGCGCCCTGGGTCAGCAGCTGCGGGACACCGTCGTCCCCGCCGACCGGGGCCGCATTTATAGCGCCGACGGCGTCCTTCTGGCGGCCAACAGCAGCTGCTGGACCCTCCGGGCCTCGCCCCGGGAGATGCCGGAAGATAAACTCGCCCTCGCGGCCAAGGGGCTGGCGGAGATCCTGGAGCTGGACGAAGGGAAGCTTCTCGAGAAATTCAGCGACCGCCACTCCAACGACTGCCTCCTGCGCTACCGGGTAGACCGAGTCATGGCCGACGCCGTGCGGGACTTCTGCGAGGCAAACGGCATCACCGGCATCCGTATCAATCAGGACTCGAAGCGCTGGTACCCGCAGGGGGAGTTTCTGGCCTCGGTGCTGGGGTTCACCAATGTGGACAACGCGGGCGTCTCGGGCCTCGAACTGAAGTATGACGACCTGCTCACCGGCGAAAACGGCGTCGTCCTCACGGCGGTGAACGCCTGGGGCTACACCCTCGAGCAGAGCTATGAGACCGAGCGTTTCCCCACCGAGGGGGACGGCCTGCGGCTCACCATCGACGCCAGCATCCAGCACTACCTCGAGAACGCGCTGGGCTACGCGGTAAAGGAACACCACGTCGCAGCCCGTGCCGTGGGCATCGTCATGGACGTGAACACCGGGGCCGTGCTGGCCATGTCCACCACCCCCGCCTACGACCCCAACCAGCCCCGTGTGCTGGCCGACAAGGCCGCCCGGAAGGCCGTAGAGGGGCTTTCCGGCGACGAGCGGGCGGCGGCATTGCAGCTGGCCCAGCAGACCCAGTGGCGGAACAAGGCCGTCAGCGACCTCTACGAGCCGGGCAGCGTCTTCAAGCTCATCACCTGCGCGGCGGCGCTGGACACCGGGGCTGTGAGCAAAAATTCCAGCTTCTACTGCGGCGAGAGCATCTCGGTGGCCGGCACCCGCTTCCACTGCGCCAACCACAAGCGCCACGGCGCGCAGACCGTCACTCAGGCCCTTGAGAACTCCTGCAACCAGAGCTTCATCCAAATCGGCGCAAGGCTGGGCAAAGAGGCGTTCTGCGACTACTTTGCGGCCTTCGGCCTCCGCGCGCCCACCGGCATCGACCTGCCCGCCGAGCCGAAAAAGAGCCTCTACTACACCGCCGACCGGATGGGGCCGGTGGAGCTGGCGTCCTGCGCCTTCGGGCAGAGCAGCAAGATCTCTTACCTCGAGATGGCGTCGGCGGTCTGCGCCGTGGTCAACGGCGGGCGGCTGATGCAGCCCTACGTCGTCTCAGACATCCTCGGCCCGGAGGGCGAAGTCATCGACCACCTCTCCCCCGTCTGCAAGCGGCAGGTGTTGAAAGAGGAGACCTCACGCACCATGCGGGAGATGATGGAAGCCGTCGTCCTCTACGGCGGCGGCCGGAACGCCCGGATCGCGGGCTACCGGGTAGGCGGCAAGAGCGGCACCAGCCAGAAGCTGGACAGCGCCGACGAGAAGGCCCGCATCGCCAGCTTTGTGGCCGTGGCTCCCATCGACGACCCCCAGTTTTTGTGTCTCGTCTGCCTCGACGAGCCCCACAGCTGGACGACAGCGGGCGGCAGCCTCTCGGCCCCGGTCTGTGCCGAGGTCCTCGAGCAGACGCTGGTCTATGAAGGTATCCCCCGCGCCGCTGTCCCGGATACGCCTGCTTCCGACGCTGAGACTTCCGCCGACCTTCCCGAGGACGGCGACAGCTTCGACGGGGCGTAAAAATGGGCAAAAGAAAAGACCGCTGGACGGCGGTCTTGGAAGGTCGATATTTTTCAGCTCTGCTGCGGCTGGTCGCGGAACACGATCTCGCCGGTGGCGTTGTCCATGGACTCGACGATAGCGAGGCTCTCCAGCTGGATGCCCTTGCTACGGATGAGGTCGCCGCCCTGCTGGAAGCCCTTCTCGACGGCGATGCCGATGCCCTCGACAGTGGCACCAGCCTTCTCGGTCAGCTCCAGCAGACCCAGCAGGGCGCAGCCGTTGGCCAGGAAGTCGTCGATGATGAGAACGTGGTCCTCGGGGGTGAGGAACTTCTTGGAGACGATGACATTATAAATTTTCTTGTGGGTGAAGGACTGGATCTTCGTCTCGTAGTTGTCGTAGTCCAGGTTGATGCTCATAGACTTTTTGGCGAACACCACCGGCACGTTGAACTCGCTGGCCACCACAGCCGCGATGCCGATGCCGCTGGCCTCGATGGTGAGCACCTTGTTGATGGGCTTGCCATCGAACAGGCGCTTCCACTCCTTTGCCATCTCGCGGAACAGCGGAATGTCCATCTGATGGTTGATGAAGCTGTCCACCTTGAGCACGTTGCCCTCACGGACGATGCCGTCTTTGCGGATGCGGTCTTCCAGCATTTTCATAGTTCGTCTCTTCCTCCCAATTTTCCTGTCACAAAACGGTCAATATTTCATATCAGTATACCGGATACTTTCCCGGTTGGCAAGGCTTTTTCTGCCCAAATTTGACTCGTTCTCTCCGGTTTTTTCAGCCCTTTCGATTATAAGTACGACTTTTGCGGTACGGTCTGTGTCTCAGGGCGGGCGATTTGTGCAGTTGTCTCTTGTTTTCTGCGCAAAATCGAGTATACTGGTAGCAACCGGAAACGGCTTGCTGCGGCCGACGAGGGCCGCACCGGGAAAAGGAGTCAGTATATGAAGACAGGGTTAGTATTAGAGGGCGGTGCCATGCGGGGGATGTTCACCGCAGGCGTTCTGGATGTCCTGATGGAGCACGGCCTCACCACCGACGGCACCATCGGCGTGTCGGCGGGCGCGGTGTTCGGCTGCAACTTCAAGTCGCACCAGATCGGCCGTGTCATCCGCTATAACACCGAATATTGCAACGACAAGCGCTACGCCAGCTTCCGCAATCTGCTGCGCACCGGCAACCTCTACAGCGAGGATTTCTGCTACCACGAGGTGCCGGAAAAGCTGGATCCCTTCGATGAAGAGGCCTTCCGCGCTTCGCCCATGGACTTCTTTGTCGTCTGCACCGACCTGCACACCGGCGACCCTATCTACCACAAGTGCCGCAGCGGCGACGCCGAGGACGTGCGCTGGATGGAGGCTTCGGCGTCCATGCCGCTGGCGGCGAAAGCCGTCAGGATCGGCCACTACTCCCTGCTGGACGGCGGCGTGGCCGACTCCATCCCCGTCCGCTTCTTCGAGAGCCTGGGTTACAAGCGGAACCTCATCATCCTGACCCAGCCCAAGGGCTTCGTGAAAAAGAAGAACCCCATGCTGCCCGCCATCCGTGCGCGGTATCTGCGCTATCCGGCCTTCGTGGCAGCGGTGGCCGACCGTCACGAGCGATACAACGAGGCCCTCTCCTACATCGCCATGCAGGAGGCATCGGGCAAGGACTATGTCATCCGCCCGCCCATCCCGCTGGAGATCGGCGCTATGGAGCGCGACCCCGCCCAGCTGCGCCGGGTCTACGAGACGGGCCGCGCCGTGGCGGAGAACCAGATTGATAAGATAGAGGCGTTCCTGAACGATGTGAAGGAGACGGAGGAATAACCTCTCCGTCACGGCTGACGCCGTGCCACTGCCCGGGTTGCGGCACCCAGCAGCCGCAGCGCTTTGCTTGCGTCTTGCTGGCCGCGGCCCCAACAGCGACTCCCTGTTTCCGCCACTGGCGGCGGTCGTCGTTGTTGCTCCTATCGAGGGGAGGCTTTGGCATTTCGTGAAGCCTCGCCTCTTCGCCAGAGGCTCCCCTACTAGGGGAGCTGTCGAGCGGCAGCGAGACTGAGAGGTTGTACGAAGACGAGCCTAACCTACAAACAAAGCAGGAGCCCCATCCATTCGGATGGAGCTCCTGCTTTTCTTATAACTTACTGCATATCCGTCTCAGAGATGGGGGTATCCAGCTCATCGGCGGGGGTGTCCGCCGTCTCGGGCTGTTTGCTCTTCTTCTCCCTGCGGGGCTTTTCGCCCTTGGGGCCGCGCTTCGACTTGATGCGCTTTGCCAGCAGAAGGAGCAGCACCAGCAGGGCTGCGCCGCCGGCGCAGAAGGCCCAGATGGGGAGCTTTGCAGGGACGAAAGCCACTTCGACCTCGGTGCCGGTAGTGGTGAAGGTGGTGTAGCTGCCGAAGCTGCCCGTCTCCACCTTATGCCAGCTGCCGTCGGCCTGCTTGACGTAGACCTTGCCCTTGGCCTTGCCGGGGGTCAGATAACGGATCTGGTGGGTCTCATTGCCGTCATCGGTGAACTCCAGCAGCCACTGCTCTGTCACACCGTGGACATCGGCTGTGATGTCCTGCTGGGTGACCTGCACGGCGTTGGAACCGCCGAAGAAGCCGTCCACGAAGAAAACGGGACGTCCGTTCTCGCGGGTGACGCTGCTGCTCAGAGACGGGATGTAGGGCGTGTACTCCACATTGACCACGGTGTCGGTGTGGAGCTGGTCGAGGACGGGTGTGCTCCACTCGGCGTAGTATCCATTCTTCTGGGGGATCTCGGGGTAGTCGTCCAGCGTGAAGGACGCACCGTAGTCAAAGCTGATCTTCTTGATGATGTGGCCGTCGGCCTTGAAGGTCAGGGTCAGCTTGCGGAAGGAGTCCGGCACATTCTCCTGAGCCAGCAGGGTCTCATAGGTGACCGGCTCTGCCTGACCGACGCGGCTCAGGCGGTCAATGCCCTGCAGATCGTCGGAGACGAAGAGGTTGCCATAGAAGTCGCCGTCCTGTCCGCCGGAGACAGCACCTACGTACTGCTGGCCTTCCAGCACAGAGACGATGGCGCGGTTGTTGATGGCGATGAGGCTGCCGTCGGTGAGGTCGCTGTCGGTACCCTGACCGACGATGCCGCCGATGTACTTTTCACCGCTGAGGGCGCATTTTGCCCAGTTGCTGCGGAGCTTGGCGCTGGCCGCACCGGCAACGCCGCCCACCTGATTGACGCCGGTGACGTCGCCGTAGGACTCGCAGGCCGTCACAAGGCCCAGTTCCTCCTGGCCGACGATGCCGCCAACCATATCCTTCTTGGCGGTGATGCTGCCCTCGTTGATGTTGCCGGTGAGGACGGCGCTGACGGTATAGGAGGTGCGCAGCAGCGAGGTACCCTCGTCCTTGTTGTCCTCCTCGGGGTCCAGCAGGTTCTCGACGCCCATAGTACCGGCGATGCCGCCCACGTTCATGTCGGCGTCGATGGTGCCGCGGTTGATGCTGTTCTCGATCTTGCCGTCGGACTGGGAAGCGATGAGGTCTTCCGACTCATCCTCGTAGATGGTCTTGCTGCCCGGGTCGCTGATCTCTTCCACGGCGTCCAGCATCAGGTTGGACACGACGCTGACCTGTGCGGTCACGGCGCGCATCTTGTCGGTCAGCTGGTTGCTGGCGGTGCGCATGGTGCTGTTGATGTCGTTCATCTTGTCGTTGATGGAGCTGACAGCATCAAAGAGGGAGTCCTTGGTGTTGGTCAGCTCTGCCGAGGGACGAGGCACCTTGATGGGGTCCTGCTGGTTGAGCCAGTGGAGGATGTCGCGGGTCTGGCCCATCATATCGGTCAGGCCGCCGAGGCCGTCCTGCATCTGGCCCAGAGCCACAGAGGTATGCGCCAGCGTTGCGCTGGTGAGGGCGGCGTCGGTCTTGAGCAGGTCGAGGGAGTCGCTCAGGTCATCCATGGCGTCGCTCAGCTTGTCGGAAGCATCGCTCAGCTGATCGAGACCATCCTTGATGCTGCCGCCGCCGTTATTGCCGACCCAGTCCTTGATGTTGTCCATTATGCCGTCGGTGATGCTGCCCATGCCGTCCAGCGCGTCAGAGGCTTTGGTCAGAGCCGCAGCCAGCTCGGGGTGGTCGGAGGCCGAGACGGACTTGGCAGCGCTGCCCACGATGCCGCCCATCTGGGTGGCAATGGTAGAGATGGTGCCGATAGCACTTGCGATTTGGGAAGTAGCACGGGCAATGTCACTGTCGTTGGACAGGAGGGACGCCGTGCGCAGCAGGCCCATGCCTGCGGTGACGGCCTTCATTGCCGGGGCCATGCCGCTGCCCAGCGTGAAGACGCTGGCCACGGAGTTGGCCACCTTCAGCAGCTCAATGCCGGTCTTGAGGTTCTTGTCGGACTTCTTGTCCGAGGACAGGGAGTCGTATGCGGAGAGGATGCCGGAGATGGCCTGCGAGGCAGCGCTGTCATCGCCGGTATCAACAGACTCCAACAGCTGTTTGATACCCTCAGAGATAGCCGACATACCGTCACGGCCATCCTCGGCCGCGTCGCTCACCTTGCCCAGACCGTCGCTGGTCTTGCTGAGGGCGCTGGATGCCATCAGCATCTCAGCGGCCATCTCGCGCATGGCCCACTTGAGGTTTCCGGTGGCGTCGGTCAGCTTGGTCATGGCATCTTCGCCGGTGTCCATGACGGGTTCGAGTTTGGTGAGGGTATCGGCCAGCAGAGTGGAGGCGCGGTCGATCTCGTCAGCCACCTCGTCGCCGTAGTCGCTGGCCTGATCGTCCAGCTGGCGTGCCGCTGCAATGGCGGTATCCATCTGGCTGGTCATGGCGCTGAAGGAATTGGAGATGCTGGTGGTGGAGTTCTCGACGACGCCGGTGGTGTCATCGACAAGGCCGCGCAGAACATCCAGCTCCGAACGGAGACGCTTGATGGTGTCCTTGGAGAGGTCGAGTTCGCGATAGGGTTCCGCCTGACCGGCGATGCCGCCCACGTCCTTGCGGCCCAGAACATGGCCCTGATTGACACAGCCGGATACGAGGCCGTCGGTGCGGCCCACAATGCCGCCCACGTTGTAGCCAACATGCTCGTAGCCGACAGTTCCGGTGTTGACGCTGGTCAGGATCATGCCGGAGGAGCGGCCTGCGATGCCGCCGGTGTCGGTGGCGACGTTGGTGACGGAATTGGTGGCGTCGTCATCGGCGGCGGCCATCTTGTTGTTGATCTGGTCCACCATCTTGGCGGTGAAGCCGTCGGTGTCGAGAGAGGCTTCCTGATATTCGGTGTTGATGCTGCCCACGTTGGTGCAGCCGGTGATGGCGCCGAGGTTGTAGCCTGCAATGCCGCCGGTGGAAGATTTGCCGGTGACGATGGCGCGGGCAGTGCTGTGGTCGATGGTGCCTTCGGACTCGTTGCGGCCCACGATGCCGCCCACCTCGCTGTCGCCGGTGACGACGCCGGTGAACTGGCAGTTGATGAGGGTACCGTGGTTGATGCCTACGATGCCGCCGGTGGTGGTGTCGGCAGAGTCAGAGACAGACACGATGCCCCGCACGCTCAGGGATTCGATGGAGCCCTGTTCCTCCACGATGCCGAAGAGGCCCGCCGGGGAATACTGGCCCGTAATGGTCAGGTCCGAGATGGTGTGGCCATTGCCCTTGAACTGTCCGCTGAAGGACGGGATGGGCTCCCACAGCATCCCCTCGAGGGAGAGGTCTTTCTGTAGAATAACCGTCTTGCCCACCGACCACTGGTCGTAGGCACAGCTCTTGGCCAGCGAAAGCAGGTCCGAGACGCTGTTGATGTAAATGGTATCGCCGTCGTCAGACGCGAACACCGGCAGTGCGATGCTCAGCGCCAGCACAGCGGCCAGAAGCGCAGCCGTCAGGCGGCGCAGCAGATGGTTACTGGTCTTCATTCTGCACCTCCTGTTGTTTATTGTCGTCCAGTTCCTGAGAGACGTTGCCCGAGATGACGGTCAGCTGGACGTCGCCGTCCACGATGGCGTTCATCGTACCGGCCACAGAGCCGTGGATCTCGCCCTGCACGATGCCGTTGACGCGCATACGGCCATTGCCGCTGCTGCGGGCCACCAGCTTCGGCACAGCAAAGGAGGTACGGTCCACGATGCGGGTGCCGATGAGCAGGATCTGAGGCAGGACGAAGAGGACGAGGATGATGGAGATGATGGTGCCTCGGCCCAGACACTGGCCGATGCCCACGATGCAGGCGTCGGAAGTCATCTGGCCGATGAGGATGCCGGACACGGTCATGATGGTGCCGGAAGTCAGGATGGTCGGGAACGCGAAGTTGATGGTCTCTATCATGGCCTGCTTGTGCTCCATCTTATCCTTCAGCTCGTTGAAACGGGTGGCGATGACGATCGCGTAGTCGATGTTCGCGCCCATCTGGATGGAGCTGACGATGAGGTAGCCCATGAAGTAGAGGTTGGTCCCCATGAAATACGGGAACGAGAAGTTTATCCAGATAGCGCCCTGGATGACCACGATGAGCAGGATGGGCATACCGACGGACTGGAAGGTGAACAGCAGCACCAGCAGGACGATGAAGATGGACACGACGTTGACGACGACATTGTCGATGGCGAAGGACTTCTGGAAATCGTACTCGTTGGTGGCGTCACCGGCCATGTAGAGCTCGCCGTCCGGGTAATACTTCCGGGCGATGGAGCGGATGGTGTCGGTGAACTCATAAGTAGTCTGGCCGGGTTCCAGAGAGGGGCTCAGGTAGATGAGGACGCGGTTGTAGTCGTCGCCCTGCAGCTGGGCCAGTGCGCTCTCCATCTGGTCGCGGGCGTCGTGGAGGTCGTCCAGGTCTTCCTGAGAGAGGGAGACGATGCCGGTGTCGGCCTCATCGCAGACGTAGAGGAACATATCCACGAGCGGCACTTTATAGGAGGCGAAGTTGCCGATGACCTGGCCGTACTCCTCGTTCTCGATGGCGTAGGCGGTGTAGATCATCTGGGCGGCCTCGTAGTCCAGGTCGGCCATCTCGGAGAACTGGCGGGCGGTGAGCTCGTCTTCCAGCATATAGCCGTCCTGGGCCTCGATGTTGGACAGACCCTTGGTGGAGTCTATCTCATCGCAGCTTTCCAGCTCCTCCAGCATCTTTTTCTCGATGCTGTAATCGTCGTTCTTGGGGTAGACGAGTGCCACGAGGTTCGACTTGGTGAAGTTTTCTTCGATCATCTGGTCCGCGATGAGGGATTCGTTCATCTTCGGCACCTTGATGACATCGTAGCCGTAGGCGTAGGGACAAAGGTTCGAGAAGTGGTAACCGATGAGGATGACCACCAGGAAAATGACAGGGATGACCTTGCGGGTGCGCCATGCAAAGCGGCCCACGAAGGGGATCTCCGGCACGAAGTTCCTGTGCTTGGTCTTATCCATGTAGGGTCCGAAGAGCATCAGCAGGCCGGGCATGACCACGAACACCGAGAGCATCGCAAAGAGGATGGACTTGATGAGGCAGATGGCCATATCGGAGCCGATGCGGAACTGCATGAACAGCATAGCCACAAGGCCGCCGACGGTGGTCAGGGAGCTGGAGCTGATCTCGGGGATGCTCTTGCTCAGGGACTCGATGACGGCCTCCTTCAGAGGCATGGTTTGGTGTTCTTCCTTGAAGTGGTTGCAGAAGATGATGGCGTAGTCCAGCGACAGCGCCAGCTGCAGGATGTTCGTGACTGAGTTGGACACGAAGGAGATGGTGCCGAGCATGAAGTTTGTACCCATATTCAGGATCATGCCCACCACGAAGGTGAGGATGAGGACAGGCACCTCGGCGTAGGTCTGGGACGTCAGGAGCAGGACGATGACGATGATGACGGCAACGTACACCATGATGACCCTCACCTCGGCATCAATGGTCTCCTGCTGGGTGTTACCCAGCGAGGTGGAGACGTAGATGTCGTAGTCGGCGAGGTATTCCTTCACCCGGTCGAGGGCCTCGAGGCACTGGTCATCGTCCTCGGGGTAGTCGAAGGTGATGGAGTAAAGGGCCGACACCGCGTCCTTATTATAATGGTCGGTCGTGTCGTCGTAGTCCAGCATCTGGACGCCCTTGAGCTCGGTGAGCCTGTCGGAAAGCTCATCGGCCTCAGCGGGCGTGATGTTGGCCACCATGACGTCGGCAGAGCCGTAGGTCGTGAACTGCTCGTCCATGATGTCAAGGCCCATGCGGGTCTCCGAGGTCTTGGGCAGGTAGGTGGTCATGTCGGTCTCGACCTTGACCCACCGCACCGAGAACACCGTGAAGATTGCAGCCAGAATGACAAACAGGAACACAAGGTTGCGGCGTTCTACGATCTGGCGCGCAAGCTTGTGCATGAAGTCTATCTGTGGTTTTTCGTGTTCGTTCAAAGCGTCCGTCCTCCTTTGTCGTGATTTTTTTGCAGTTTCATCCCCGGGGATGGGCTGCGCAGTCGTCTCATAAACAACCTCCGTCCGATAAACTACATTTGGTGATTTTGTGAAAATTCGAAGGGAAATATTTGTACAAATGATATAATAGAGCGCTGCCCATCAAAAAGCAAGCGACAAAACCGCGCGAATGATAAAATTTGATTGTTCTTAGCCAAGGCGCAGCTTGCCTTTTAACCTCTCCGTCACGGCTGACGCCGTGCCACTGCCCGGGTTGCGGCACCCAGCATCCGCAGCGCTTTGCTTGCGTCTTGCTGGCCGCGGCCCCAACAGCGACTCCCTGTTTCCGCCACTGGCGGCGGTCGTCGTTGTTGCTCCTAACGAGGGGAGGCTTTGGCATTTCGGAAAGCTTTATCTCTTCGCCAGAGGCTCCCCTCGATAGGGGAGCTGTCGAGCGATAGCGAGACTGAGAGGTTTATTTCCTTCTCTTTCGCCGCGGCCCCGCATTGACGTAGCCGAACACTGTGCCACAGACGCCGCCGACGATGTGCATGAAGTTGGCCACGTTGTCCCGCACAAAGATGATGTCATAGACCTGCTGGCCCAGATAGAGCGCCGCCACCAGCAGCATGGTGACGGGGATGCCGCCCGAGAAGCCGGACAGGGATGCCAGCATGATGAGCATGAAGACGATGCCCGACGCGCCCAGCAGCGCCGTGCGGGGGAACAACGCACACTGCAGAATGCCTGAGATGAGGGCCGTGAGCAGGATGCCTTTGAGCAGGGGCAGGCTGCCGTACTTTTCTTCCATCGGCGGGCCGACGACGAGGAGAAGCAGCATATTATTCAGGAAATGGTCCCAGCTGCCGTGGCCCAGCACATGGCCGAAGAGCCGGATGTAAAACAGCGGGTCTTTCAGCGAGGAACGGTAAACGCTGAACAGATGGGTGGTCGTCCAGCCGCCGGTGTACTGGCCCAGGAACAGCACCCCCAGTGAGAGGAGGAAAAATGTCAGGATGACCGGCGAATTGTACTGCACAGACAGCGTGAATTTGGGTCGTTTCGTAGTTGTTTCCTTCTTTCCCGGCCCGTCCGGGGCCGCAGTATGAGTGATACGACCATCATATCATAATCTTCAAGGTTTTTCCACAACTTTCGTCGGTTCAACCCCGGGTCTGCTCCCAATAGGCCCCCATGCTCTGGCCGGGCTGGTCGGTGACTTCGTCGTTCAGGTAGTCCGCGAGGCCCACGGCGGCAGGCTGCCAGCTGCGGGCTGCCTCTACCGTGGGGTACTCCACCTCGGCGTACCAGAACTCCGTCGGCTGGCCCTCATCCACATGATTCACTTCCAGCACCGCACCGTCCGGCAGCAGGTAGCTGCGGCGGAGCTTCGGGATAAGGGGCCTGCCGATGATCTTCGTCTCGAGGTCATTGAAAAGCGCAGGGTCGATGTCCCGCTCGATTTCTTCCCTCGCCAGCCCGCTGCCCGACTTGAAGCAGAGGACGTAGTGGGTCTTGCCGCCCGTCAGGGCCTCTTCCCGGATGCGGACGGTGGGCCGCACGCTGATGTAGCCCTGCCGCATGGCAAACTCCTCTTTCAGCGGCAGGCCCTCCGGCCAGCCGTTCACCATCCACTTGCGCTCGATCTCCATGATGTTTTCCTTCCTTTCGGTGGTTTTTGTATTTATTCTAACATATTTTTATGGTATTATAAATGGTGAGTTAGCCAAAGGACAACCTCTCCGTCAGCGCTGACGGAGAGGTTCATCCTCAATTATTAAGGAGCAACCATGAAATCA
The DNA here is from genome assembly GCF_017377665.1 of Faecalibacterium sp. Marseille-P9590. NCBI lineage: Bacteria > Bacillati > Bacillota > Clostridia > Eubacteriales > Oscillospiraceae > Faecalibacterium > Faecalibacterium sp. Marseille-P9590. The sequence goes on along the minus strand of NZ_JAFREF010000002.1, from coordinate 239,904 downwards.
GAACGCAGCTATCCTATTTATAAAGTAAACAAAAAAGCCGAGGCCAGCCTCGTGGGCGGGCATCCGTGGGTGTACGAGAACGACATCCTCGAGTTCCCGGAGACAGAGCCTGAGAACGGAACCCTCGCCGACGTGGTGAGCCCGAAGGGCGCTTACCTCGGCACCGGCTTCGTCTCTCTCAAGAGCAAGATCCGCGTCCGCCTCATCTCCCGCAACGCCAACGACACCTTCGACGCCAGCTTCTGGCGCCGCCGCGTCGAGTACGCCTGGGCCTACCGCAAGACCGTCCTCGAGCCTGCCGACCTCTCGGCCTGCCGGGTCATCTTCGGCGAGGCCGACCAGTTCCCCGGCCTGACCGTGGACCGCTTCAACAACATCCTCGTCACCCAGACCCTCAGCGTCGGCATGGAGAAGCTGAAGCCTGTCCTCTTCCCCCTCCTCGCCGAAGTCCTGCGGGCCGACGGCCAGACCATCGACGGCATCTACGAGCGGAACGACGAGGCCCTGCGTGCCAAAGAGGGCCTCGAGCAGAGCAAGGGCTGGTTCGAGCTGCCGGGTGAAAACTACCCCGCCTCCACCCAGACCGAGATCTGCGAGAACGGCGTCTACTACCACGTCGATTTCGAGAACGGCCAGAAGACCGGCTTCTTCCTCGACCAGAAGTACAACCGCCGGGCGGTCGCCCGCCTCGCCGCCGGCCACACCGTGCTGGACTGCTTCACCCACACCGGCAGCTTTGCCCTCAACGCAGCCAGCGGCGGCGCAGCCCGGGTCACGGCAGCGGACATCAGCGCCGACGCCATCGCCATGGCCCAGCGGAACGCGGAGCGCAACGGCCTGACCAACATGGACTTCCTCTGCGAGGATACCTTCGAACTTCTGCCCCGCCTCGAAAAAGAAGGCCATCCCTACGATTTCATCATCCTCGACCCGCCTGCTTTCACCAAAGCCCGCCGCACGGTGGAAAACGCCATGCGGGGCTACAAGGAGATCAACTACCGGGCCATGAAGCTCCTGCCCCGGGGCGGCTACCTCGCCACGGCAAGCTGCTCTCATTTTGCCACCGAGGAGCTGTTCATCAAGATGCTGCGCTCCGCCGCAAAGGACGCTCACCGCCAGCTGCGCCAAATCGAAGTGCGCCAGCAGGCCCCCGACCACCCCATCCTCTGGGGCGTGCCGGAGACGAACTATCTGAAGTTTTTCCTGTTTCAGGTCATCTAATAGTCATACCATCCGCGCAATACTCCAAAAAATCGGGAGTCAGTTTGTGCAGAATCGTCAAATCTGTCTATTGCGTTTTTCGCCCCGTTCGGCTATAATCATCGCATAGACAGCAACGACGCTGTGAGTCACCTCCTGACTCGCAGCGTCGTTTCGTTTAACCCGATACTTCGCGGGAGAGCCCGCCTCTTTCCGCGTGAAAATCCGCGACCAGCTGAAGTATTTCAATTCAAGTAAGGAGTAGGATTTATGGCAGCAAATGTTATGGAGATCTACGGCAGCAAGGTGTTCAACGAGCACGTCATGAAGGAGCGCCTTCCCAGCGCTACCTACAAGAGCCTCGAGAAGACCCTGCACAAGGGCGCACCTCTGGATATCGAGGTGGCAAACGTCGTGGCCAGCGTCATGAAGCGCTGGGCTATGGAGCTGGGTGCCACCCACTACACCCACTGGTTCCAGCCGCTGACCGGCATTACCAGCGAGAAGCATGATGGCTTCGTCTCCCCCGTGGGCGACGGCACCGCCATCATGGAGTTCAACGGCAAGGAGCTGGTGCGCGGCGAGCCCGACGCCTCTTCCTTCCCCTCCGGCGGCCTGCGCGCCACCTGTGAGGCCCGCGGCTACACCGCATGGGACCCCACCAGCTTCGCTTTTGTGAAGGACGACGTTCTCTGCATCCCCACTGCATTCGTCAGCTACACCGGCGAGGCGCTGGACAAGAAGACTCCCCTGCTGCGCTCCATGAACGCGCTGTCCAATCAGGCCATCCGCGTCCTGAAGCTCTTCGGCAAGGACGTGGATTACGTCTCCACCACCGTCGGCCCTGAGCAGGAATACTTCCTTATTAAAAAGGAAGACTACGAGGCCCGTCAGGACCTCATCCTCACCGGCCGCACCCTCTTCGGCGCACCGTCCGCCAAGGGTCAGGAGCTGGAAGAGCACTACTTCGGCGTCATCCGCCCCGAGGTCTCCGCTTTCATGAAGGAGCTGGACGAAGAGCTGTGGAAGCTGGGCGTCCCCGCCAAGACCAAGCACAACGAAGTAGCTCCCTGCCAGCATGAGCTGGCCCCCATCTTTGACACCACCAACGTCGCCATCGACCACAACCTGCTGACGATGGAGATGATGAAGAAGCTGGCCCCCAAGTACGGTCTGGTCTGCCTGCAGCACGAGAAGCCTTTCGAGGGCGTCAACGGCAGCGGCAAGCACAACAACTGGTCCATGTCCACCACCCACGAGAACCTGCTGGACCCGGGCGACACCCCCATGGAGAACCTGCAGTTCCTGGTCTTCCTGGCCGCCGTCATCAAGGCTGTCGATGAGTACGCCGACCTGCTCCGTACCTCCGTCGCCACCCCCGGCAACGACCACCGTCTGGGCGCTAACGAGGCACCTCCGGCCATCATCTCCATCTTCGTGGGCGAAGAGCTGGAAGCCGTCATCGACGCCATCGCTTCCGATTCTCCCTACGCCGGCCCCGTCAAGATGAAGATGGACCTCGGCGTCGATGTCCTGCCCAAGTTCAGCAAGGACACCACCGACCGCAACCGTACTTCTCCCTTTGCCTTCACCGGCAACAAGTTTGAGTTCCGTATGCCCGGCTCCGCCGAGAACCTGAGCGACTGCAACACCATCCTGAACACCGCCGTCGCCAAGGAGCTGAAGGGCTACGCTGACGAGCTGGAGAAGGCCGACGACTTCACCAGCGCCGCCATCGCCCTCGTCAAGCGCACCATCCGCGACCATCGCCGCGTCATCTTCAACGGCAACGGCTACACTGCCGAGTGGGAAGAGGAAGCAGCAAAGCGCGGTCTGCCCAACAAGAAGAACACACCCGCCGCTCTGCCCGCCCTCATCGAGCCGAAGAACATCGCCCTGATGGAGGACTTCGGTGTCCTGACCAAGGTCGAGATGGAGAGCCGCTACGAAGTTGAGATGGAGCACTACTCCAAGATCATCAACATCGAGGCCCTGACCATGCTGGAGATGGCCCGCAAGCAGCTGCTGCCCGCCGTCAACGCCTACATGAGTGAGGTCGCCAACACCGCCGCCTCCAAGCTGGCCGTCAGCGAGAGCCTGAGCGTCCGCAGCGAGACGAAGGCACTGACCCGCCTGTCCGCCGACGCCGACGCCATGAGCGACGCTGTGGACGAGCTGCAGGCCGCCGTCGATGCCGCAAAGGCCCTCTCCGACGAGAGCGCAAAGGCCGTCGCCTTCCACGACGACGTTCTGCCCAAGATGGACGCCCTCCGCGCCGCCGCCGACGACGCCGAGACCATCTGCGGCGAGGACTACTGGCCTCTGCCCAGCTACAGCAAGATGCTCTACTACGTCTGATCTTCACATACCAGCGTAGAATAAAGCACCACAGGCTGAGGCGCTTATCTGAGCCATTCTCCTTTTCCTATTTCTTACACCAGCCTGAAGACCTGCCTCTGTACAGAGGCAGGCCTTTGGGCGTTTTTTAAGAAGACATACTTTTCAGAGGACACACACCTATGAGTTATACGACACAGCAGGACATCCTCGATTTCGTCGAGGACAACAACGTAAAATTTGTCCGCTTCGCGTTCTGTGACATCTTCGGCTTCCAGAAGAACATCGCCGTGCTGGCAAGCGACCTTCCCAAGGCGCTGGAAGATGGCGTCTGCTTCGACGGCAGCGCCATCGCAGGCTTCATGCACGTGGAGGAGAGCGACCTGCTCCTCCGGCCCGACCTGTCCACCATGACCATCCTGCCCTGGCGCACGGCTGAGGGCCGGGTGATGCAGTTCTTCTGCGACGTGGAAAAGCCGGACAACACCCCCTTCGGCGGCAACTGCCGCGGCTTCCTGCGGGACATCAACCGCCGGTTCAAGCAGCTGGGCCTGCGCTGCAACGTCGGCACCGAGTGTGAGTTTTATCTCTTCGAGAACGACGACCGGGGCCGTCCCACCCGCATCCCCATCGACGCAGGCGGCTATTTCGACGTAGCGCCGTTGGACGCCGGCGAGAACATCCGCCGGGACATCTGCCTGACCATGGAGCAGATGGGCCTCGCCCCCCAGCACAGCCACCACGAGAACGGCCACGGCCAGAATGAAATTGACTTCCACTACGCCGGCCCCCTCAAGACCGCCGACAACATCTTCCTGTTCAAGCAGATCGTCCGGGCCGTGGCGGCCAGCAACGGCTTCCACTCCAGCTTCCTGCCGAAGCCGCTGCCCGACCAGGCCGGCAGCGGCCTCCACATCAACCTCTCGCTGACCATGGACGGCAAGAACCTCTTTGAGGGCGACATCGCCCCCGACAGCATCCCCGGCAGCTTCATGGCGGGCATCCTCCGCCACAGCCGGGAGCTGACGGCCTTCACGAATCCCCTGCCCAACAGCTACCTCCGCTTCGGCTGCGACGAGGCTCCCCGCTACGTGAGCTGGAGCCGCCAGAACCGCAGCCAGCTGGTCCGCATCCCGCAGGTGAAGGGCGACAACTGCCGCATGGAGCTGCGCAGCCCCGACCCCGCCTGCAACCCCTACCTCGCCATCGGCCTCGTGCTGGCAGCAGGCCTCGACGGCATCGAGAACCGGATGGAGCTGTCTGCCCCTGTTAACCGCAACCTCTTCATCCCGGGCGAAGCCGCCGGTCTCGGCCTCGAGACCCTGCCCGCCTCGCTGGAAGAGGCCGTCGAGGTGGCCCAGAACAGCGAGTTCCTTCACAAATTCCTGCCCGACGAGCTGAGCCGCCGCTACTATGCCGAGGCTCTGCGCCGCTGCGAGGCGCTCAAGAACGCCTCCGACCCCGCCGAATATGAGCGCGTCCACTACTTCAATGCCATCTGATGCAGAATGACATAGGAAAGGAGTGAGCCGAATGGGACGTGCCCTGATCGTAAGCGCGGGCGCAAGCTCCAACGAATATATCTCCGCACGCCTGACGGAGCTGGGCTATGCGCGGCCTATCATCGTACCAAGTGCGGCGGAGGCGCGGCGGAGGATGCTGGAATCCGGCTTTGAGCTCATCGTGGTCAACTCGCCGCTGCCGGATGAGTTCGGCCACGAGCTGTGCGCCGACGCCGTGGAGAAAACGGATGCCGGTGTGATATTTCTGGCCAAGGCCGCAGCCGCCGAGCAGCTTCTGACCCCGCTGAGCGAAGAAGGTGTTCTGCTGGTCACAAAGCCCTTCTCCAACACCTTCTTTTTGCAGGCCATCCACATGGCCGCCGCCAGCAACCACCGCCTCCTGCTTTTGCGGCAGGAGAATCAGCGGATGCAGGAAAAGCTGGCGCAGGTGCGGCTGGTGAGCCGCGCCAAGTGCTGCCTCATCGAGCTGGGCCATATGACCGAGGCCGAGGCGCACCGCTACATCGAGAAAAAAGCGATGGACACCCGGCGCGACCGCGCCGAGGTCGCGCAGGAGATACTGGACTCCTACGACCCCGCGCAATAATTCGTATTGCGCCCCCACTGAGGGAAAATATTTGCTTATCGTGATATTCACGGAAAAGAATATCTGTAAATTAGAGGAGAACCATTATGGCAAAGTTTATTTTCGTGACCGGCGGCGTCGTCTCCGGTCTGGGCAAAGGCATCACCGCCGCCTCTCTGGGCCGACTGCTGAAGTGCCGCGGCCTCAAGGTGGCCAGCCAGAAGCTGGACCCCTACGTGAACGTGGACCCGGGTACCATGAGCCCCCTGCAGCACGGCGAGGTCTTCGTCACCGACGACGGTACCGAGACCGACCTGGACCTGGGCCATTACGAGCGCTTTATCGACGAGAATCTGAATAAGTATTCGAACCTCACCACCGGCAAGGTCTACTGGAACGTGCTGAACAAGGAGCGTCAGGGCGCTTACCTCGGCCAGACCGTTCAGATCATCCCCCACATCACCAACGAGATCAAGAGCTATATCTACAATCTGGCCTCTTCCACCGAGGCCGATGTGGTCATTACCGAGATCGGCGGCACCACCGGCGACATCGAGAGCCAGCCCTTCCTCGAGGCCATCCGTCAGGTGGGTCTCGAGCAGGGCAAGGAGAACTGCTGCTTCATCCATGTGGTGCTGGTGCCTTACATCTCCGGCTCCGATGAGTACAAGTCCAAACCCGCACAGCACTCCGTCAAGGAGCTGCAGGGCATGGGCGTCAGCCCCGACATCATCATCCTGCGCGCCGACGGCAGCGTGGGCAGCGACATCCGCCGGAAGATCAGCACCTTCTGCAACGTCAAGCCGGAGTGCGTCATCGAGAACCTGACCATGCCCAGCCTCTACCAGTGTCCGCTGATGCTCCACACCGGCGGCCTCGACGACGTGGTGGTCAAGCAGCTGCATCTGGATGTTCCCCCCGCCGACCTCACCGAGTGGAAAGAGATGCTGGCCCGGATCGCCACCCGCAGCAAGACCTGCACCATCGCCCTCGTGGGCAAGTACGTCAAGCTGCATGACGCCTATCTGTCCGTCATGGAAAGCCTCTACCACGCCGGCTTCGAGAACGACAGTCAGGTGGAGATCAAGTGGGTCGAGAGCGAGGACCTGCCCGACCAGGCAGCCTGCAAGGAAGCCTTTGCGGACGTGGACGGCATCATCGTCCCCGGCGGCTTCGGCGACCGCGGCATCGAAGGCATGATACAGGCTGCACAGTACGCCCGCGAGAATAATGTTCCCTACTTCGGCATCTGCCTCGGTATGCAGATCATGGTCATGGAGTTCGCCCGCCATGTTCTTGGCTACGCTGACGCCAACTCCAGCGAGTTCACCCCCGAGGGTCATCACAACGTCATCGACCTGATGGCCGACCAGCAGGGCAACATCCCCAAGGGCGGCACCATGCGTCTGGGCAAGTATCCCTGCACCGTCCTGCCCGGCACCAAGATGGCCGAGTGCTACGGCCAGAGCGAGATCTGGGAGCGCCACCGCCACCGCTACGAGTTCAACAACGACTACCGTCAGGAGATGCAGGACGCCGGTCTGGTCATCTCCGGCACCAGCCCCGATGGCCGCCTCGTGGAGACCGTGGAGCTGCCGGGCCGTGACTTCCACCTCGGCGCACAGTTCCACCCCGAGTTCAAGAGCCGCCCCAACCGCGCACATCCCCTGTTCAAGGGCTTTATCGCAGCGGCGCTGAAGTTCAAGAAGGGCAAGATGGGGCACTGAGAGGTTGTACGAAGGCAAACCTGACCCTAAACCCAAGAGCACCCGCTTTCCACATCACTGTGGAGAGCGGGTGCTCTTTTTGCTATGATGCTATGTAGCCGTGCTTACTTGCTGGCCTTCGTGGTCTTCTTACGAGTGGCGGTCTTACGGGCAGGCTTTGCAGCAGGAGCGGCCTCGGCGGGCTTTTCCTCGGCCTTGGCGGGTGCGGCTTCAGCCTTTGCCGCAGCGGACTTCGCAGCAGTCTTGGCGGCGGTCTTCTTTGCCGCAGGCTTTCTGGTGGTCTTCTTCACAGCAGGTGCAGCCTTTTCCTCAACTGGCTTTTCCTCGGCGGGAGCAGCGGCCTCAGCCTTGACCTCAGCGGGCTTTTCCTCCGCCTTGGGGGCGTGCTTTGCGCGGTCCTTCACCTCGGAGATGGTCCACAGCTGGTCCTCGCCGGCAGTCTCCTGCCAGATCTGGAGCACAGCGCCGTCTGCAGTACCCATGCCCACAGTGTCGATGCACTTGCCGGCAGCCCACATGGAGCGCAGGCGGACGGTGCCGGCCGGGGTGGGCTCCATCTTCCACATCTGGGAAGTGCCGCCCACGTCCTCCCACAGGTGGAGCCAGGTGCCGTTTGCGGTGCCGGTCATCATCAGGTCGATGAGCTTGCCGGAAGCGCGGTTGCGGATACGGTAAACGCCGTCGCCCTCGCGGACGAAAGCCCACTCCTGCTCGGGCTTGCGCTCGTACTTGCCCAGACGGATGTTGCCGCCGTCCTTGACGCTCTCCACAGCCTGAATGACGCTGCCGGTCTTGGCGGCGATGGTGTAGAAGCGGTCTGCTTCAATGATAGTCTGTGCCACAGATTTCATAAGATTTCCCTCCGTATCCCGGGGCAGGATCTCCCCGGAACTCTTCTCTGCGCTGTTTTTTGTCTTCGCGCTTTTGTTTCTTTCCGTAAATTATACCACTTGACGTGATTTTCTACAAGCAATTCGACCTTTCTTTGGCAAATTTGCCAAAAGGCATTCCATTTTCTCCAGCTTTTGCACTCAATACCCTAACTTTTTGAGGCAACGGCGACGACCGCCGCCAGCGGCGGAAACAGGGAGGAGCTGTTGGGGCCGCGGCCAGCAGGATGCAAGCGACAGCGCGGCAGACGCTGGGAGCCGCAACCCGGTCACCGTATCTGAGGAGAAAGCTTCCACCGTGCCTGCCCGCACTGCTGTCTCGACATTTCCCCCGATCTGCGCTATACTTATTATATATCTGCATTTTACCCGTTCTTTGCACAAAGAGCGGTATTTTCTTTGATTTCCGAAAGTGAGGTATCACTTCATGCCGTCTTCCCCCCGCACCGCATCCGACGCCGCCGAGCTGGAGCGCAGCAGGCTCCAGTTCGAGAAAATGACCCAGACCCCCGTGCCGAAGCTCATTCTCGGCCTCGCGGCCCCCACCATCCTGAGTATGCTCATCACCAGCATCTACAATCTGGCCGACACCTTCTTTGTGGGCCAGCTGTCCACCAGCGCATCAGGCGCGGTGGGCGTCGTGTCGAGCCTGATGGCCATCATTCAGGCCCTCGGCTTCATGCTGGGCCACGGCGCGGGCGGCATCATCAGCCGCAGCCTCGGCAGTCAGGACACCCATGCGGCCACAAAGTTCGCCTCCACCAGCTTCTTCACGGCGCTGACCTTCGGCGCAGTGCTGGCCGTTCTCGGTCTCGCTGCCCTGCCCGACTTCATGATGCTGCTGGGCAGCACCGACACCATCCTGCCCCACGCCTGCGCCTACGCGCGGCCCATCCTCATCGCGGCCCCGCTCATGATGTCGAGCCTCGTGATGAACAACATCCTCCGCTACGAGGGCAAGGCCAGCTTCGCCATGATCGGCCTCGTCACCGGCGGTGTGCTCAACATCGTGCTGGACCCCGTCTTCATCTTCGGCCTCGGCATGGGGACCGGCGGCGCAGGCACGGCCACCGCCCTGAGCCAGAGCATCAGCTTCTGCATCCTGCTTTCCATGTTCCTGCGCGGCAAGACCGTCAGCCGATTCCGCATCACCCAGGTCACCCGCAGCGCCCGGGACTTCGGGCAGATCTTCTTCAACGGTGCGCCCAGCTTCGGCCGTCAGGGCCTGAACAGCATCGGCAGCATGCTGCTGAACGTCGCCGCCCGCAACTACGGCGACGCTGCCGTGGCCGGCATGAGCATCGTGTCCCGCATCTTCCAGTTCGTGCTGTCGGTGGCTATCGGCGTCGGACAGGGCCTGCAGCCTGTAGCGGCCTTCAACTACGGCGCCCGCCGCTTTGCCCGGGTGCGGAAAGCGGCCATCTTCACCATCTCGACGGCTTTCGTCTTTATGGCGGTGCTCAACTCCCTCTGCTGGTTCAACGCCGAGCCCCTCATCCGCCTCTTCCGCGATGACCCCGAGGTCACCGCCGTGGCTCTGCCCGCCCTGCGGTATCAGTGCGTCGCCATGTTCTTACAGCCCGTCATCATCGTGACGAATATGATGTTCCAGTCCATCGGCAAGTCGGGCCGGGCCACCTTCCTCGCCTGCTGCCGTCAGGGCGTCTGCTTCATCCCGCTCATCCTCACCCTGCCCCGCATCTGGGGCCTGAGCGGCATCGAGCTGTGTCAGCCCATCGCTGATGGCCTCACCTTCTGCATCTCGGTGCCTTTCCTGCTGCCCTTCCTGAAGGAATTGAAGGAACAGGGAGACGAAGAATAAGCTTGTCATAAAACTGTAACCAGGCCCGGTCACATTTCTGCAATGAAATGTCCGGGTCTTTCGTATATACTATAGATGGGAAAGTCAAATTCTGGGAGACTGTGAGGTGTTTCTATGAAGACCACTCTGCTTCGACTCAGCCGCCGCGCCGCCTGCCTCGTGCTGGCGGGCGGGCTGCTGACGAGCTGTTCGCTGCTGCCTGCGGCGTCGCCCCGGCACGAGGGGACGGCGTCCTCGCAGGCTCCGCAGTATTACAGCGACGCATGGCTCAGCGATGACTCGCTCCACTACCTCTATTCTTACGCCGGGAACGGCGGCGGCACCATCCTCCGGGGCGGCAGGGTGCTCTACAAAGCCAGCAGCTCCGACAGCATCCAGCTGCTGAAGGACACCCTCACCGGCGAGACGGGCCACTACCTCGTGGCCCACTCCACCCCCGGCACGGAGGAGCGCACTTCCACCCTTTACGACGCCGACGGCAATGCCGTCATGAACTTTCCCTACGCCGTGAACGCCACCCTCTCGGGCGGGCTGCTCATCCTGCGGGATGACGCCGACGTCTGGGCTTTCGAGAACGGCACCACCGGCGGCACTCGGGTGTACGACCTCGCCACAGGCGCCCAGCTTCCCGTACCCGAAACAGCGCTCGACTGTCTCGTGGTGGACGAGGGCGGCCAGCGCCTCGTCTTCAACTGCTACGACCTGCCCGAGGGCCTTACTTACGCCTACGACGACCCCGACCAGCCGCTCCACCAATACGTCCTCGTCACCGACCGGGAGGGCAATGTGCTGATGCGGGAGGACGGCTGCACAGCCAGCTCCCTCGCATCGTACTGCGGCGGCTTTGCCGACTGGCTCGATTTGAGCTGGTTCCGCGGCGCAGACTGGGGCATCGCCCGCGAAGCCCTCTACAACGTCACCACCGGCGAACTGCTCACCGGCGAAGACGACAGCGCCGTCTCTGCCTGCGGCGTTGGCGTCGCCTGCCTCCAGAGCCGTCAGGACAGCCGCTCCATCCTCTACGATTTGAACGGTGGCGAGGCCGTGGAGCTGGGCCGCTTCGACCGGGCCGTGAACACTTACACCCCCGGCTGCGTCGTCCTCTCCGGCAGCGATGACCCGGACAGCCCCTACACCCTCATCGATCTCGACAGCGGCGAAAAGACCGCCGTCCAGCGGTACGACACCGACTACCGCTCCGGCAACGTCGCTGTGCTGACGACGGACAACATCCTCAAAGTCTACGACGGCACCACCGGTGCGCTGCTGACCGACGTGGAGGCAGCGCCCGTTGAAGAAGCACAGTACATCAGCGTGACGGCCCTGCCCGACGGCTACGCCCTGCTGCAGTACAACGACGAAAACTACGACATCCTCGCCATCCAGACCTATGGCGGAGAGGGTCTGCTTTGGTCGTCCGCCGGTGAGGCCCAGCAGTACACCTACGCTTCCTACCTCACCAACACCGCCAACGGCCCTCTGCTCACGGCCCACCGGGACAACAGCGACTCGTCGAACCTTTCCGACGTGCTGGACATGGAGGGCAATGTGCTTCTCCGCCGCCTCGGCAGCTGCTACATCCCGGACGACCTGCCCGACGACTGCTTTATCGCGCGGCAGGGCTTCGACTACGGCCTGATGGACTCCACCGGCCAGTGGCTCTACCGCGAAAGCATCTTCTCCTCCCCCAGCGACGACGCTGGCGGGGGCTACCTGTACTGACACGGAGGTTTTTGATATGAAAGAGATGATTTCCCGCCGCAGCTTCCTGCGGGTGATGGGCCTCGGCTTCGGGGCGGCGATGCTCACTGCCTGCAATACCGGCACGGCGGACTCCCCCGCCGACTCTCCGGCGGCGTCTGTCCCCGATGCGGACACGCCCGTCCCCTTCCTGACCGAGGACGAGTTCCCCCGCCTCGACGGCTCCACGGCCTGCATCCCCCTGATGGCCCAGATGAAGGCCGATGTCACCGGCATGGACCTTCTCGAGGCCCAGACCAGCATCACCGTCAGCACCACGGCCTATGCCTGGGAGAACTTCGGCCTCTGGTCCCGCAGCGACAGCGAGGACTACGGCGCACAGCTGCTCATCGTCTACGAGGCCCCCGAGTACGTCAAGGAAGAGCTGGCCGAGGCCGACGCAAAGCTTGAGCAGAAAGCCATCGGCCGGGACGCGCTGGTGTTCATCGTCAACGAAGAGAATCCCGTCCAGAGCCTGACCCAGCAGCAGCTGCGGGATATTTATGCGGGCCGCATCACCAACTGGAAAGACGTGGGCGGCGCGGACTCCCCCATCGTGGCGTTCCAGCGGGGCGTGGACTCAGGCAGTCAGACCCTCTTCAAAAAGCTGCTCATCGACAAGGGCGACGGCCAGCTGATGGCCGCGCCCACCGAGCTTGCCCCCGCCGACATGGGCGGCCTCGTGGACAGCATCGCCGAGTACAACAACTCCGCCAACGCCATTGGCTTTTCGGTCTACTACTACATCGACCAGATGTACTCGAAGCCCGGCCTCCGTCTGCTGGCCGTGGACGGCATGACCCCCGGCAATGACACCATCGCCGATGAGAGCTACCCGCTCTGCAACGAGTTCTACGCAGTCGTCCACGCGGACGCCGCCCCCGACAGCCCCCAGCGGAAGGTCTACGACTGGCTGGATACCGACGAGGGACGCAGGTGCATCGAGAAGGCGGGGTATGTAGCAGTGGATTAAACCTCTCCGTCATCGCTGCGCGATGCCACCTCCCCTACCGAGGGGAGGCCTTGGCATTTCGTGAAGCTTCGCCTCTTCGCCAGAGGCTCCCCTACTAGGGGCAACGGCGACGACCGCCGCCAGCGGCGGAAACAGGGAGTCGCTGTTGGGGCCGCGGCCAGCAGGATGCAAGCGGCAGCGCAGCAGACGCTGGGAGCCGCAACCCGGCCTTGTCTGCGAAGCAGACTGAGAGGTTGTACAAAGGACAGCCTGCCAATTATACAAAAGCGTCCCCGGGATTTTTTCCGAGGACGCTTGCTTTTTATTACACCACCAAACACCACAGCGGCGTCGTGATGAGCGACAGCACCGTGGAGATGGCCGTACACTTGCTGGCGAAGGTGGAGTCTGCGCCGTACTTCTCGGCGAGGATGGTGGTGGTGCCGCCCATCGGCATACCGGCCAGAACGACGGCCACGCCGGTGGCCAGCTGGCCCACATGGGCCGCGCGGCATCCCACCAGCACCACCAGCGGCATCAGGAAGAGCCGGATGATGCAGTAGATGATGGCGTCCTTGTCCAGCAGCGGGTGAAGGTCGCGGCTGCCGATGATGGCCCCGATGAGGAACATCGACATGGTCATGTTGCAGTTGCTGGTACACTGGACGGCCTTGCCGAGGAAGGTGGGCAGCTGCCACTGGGTCAGCATGATGACCATGCCCACGAACACCGACGCGATGCAGGGGTGGGTGATGGTCTTGCGGAGCACTGCGAGGCGGTGCTTTTTCTTTTCCTCGGGCGTAGCGGGGGCGGCATCCTGCATGAAGTAGGACACCCCCACCGACCACATCACGATGCGCTGGGGGATGAGGTAGAACGACGTCAGCAGCAGCCCTACCCCGCCGAAGAGCCCCTCCGCCAGCGGGCTTCCGAGGAAGCCCGCGTTGGAGCAGACCGTGCCGTACTGCATGACGGCCTTCCGCGCGAAGGGGTAGCGGTTGTAGCACACCGCGCAGACGACGCCGTAGAGCACCTGCAATAAAATCGACAGGATGAGGATGTCCCGGGTACTGCGGAAAATTTCCGCGTTGAACTCGATGCGGAACGACTGGATGATGTTTGCAGGCAGGATGATGAAGAGCAGCAGGTCGGTCAGACAGGCGCGGCCCTGGTCGGTGATGAGCTTTTTCTTTGCCAGAAAAACGCCGATGGCCAGCAGAAGCATCATCTGCGCCTGCAGGTCCAGCATGGTGGAAAATTCGGGCATGGTATCCCCTTTCATTTGGACATTCTTTGCTTAGCTGAACCAATTATAATCGCGTGATGAGCCGATTTCAATACCCGCGCCCCGCCGGGCGGCATGATTTTTCTGAATGGCGGCGATGCAGTCGGAGACATAAAAGCAAAAGCCCCACGACACACGCCGCCTTTCAGCGGTATATCGTAGGACTTTTTGGAGCTGGTGACAGGAGTTGAACCTGCAACCCACTGATTACAAATCAGTTGCGCTGCCATTGCGCCACACCAGCGAGTATCGTTTGCACAGGGTACTTTAGTAGAATACCAGAAACCTCCCCGCTTGTCAATATCTTTGTCTGCCCCCCGGCCCCGCTGTCGGCCCATGCAGCGCTGTCGTCAGGGCGTTTCAAGACATCTGCGGGGCGTTTCAAGACATCCGAGGGGCGATTCACGCACAAAAAACGGCGATTCACGCAGATTTGTTCACATTATGGCCGGAATGTGGTAGAATAAATCAGATTCAACATTTATGCTTCTTCCACAAGCTCCTGCCGCTTTGTTGGGAGCTTCTGTGCAAAACTCACACTTTTCAGAGGAGGTTTCTATGATTTCTTATCGCAAGCTTGCAATGCGCGTTCTGGGGCATCCGCTGCGGGTGCCGACCCCCCCCCGACCCGCGTCTCACCGGGTGACGGCGCTGGCGCTGACAGCCGCAATGGTGGCCGGCATGGCCGCACCGGCGTATGCGGATGTCTATTACATAGGCGATGGTAACATCACCATCACCAAAGACGAAAGCGGCACCAAGGTCAAGCAAGGCGACGGCCAAGATGTTTTCGACAACGGCGAGATCGTCATCAAGGGCGGCAAGCGCTCAGAGGATACCCCCGCCCCCGGCGGCGGCTCTTCTGAAGGCACCACCCCCGCAAAATCTCCCGCCAAATCCATGTCGGCCACGCCCCCATCAGAAGACAGCGAAAACAATGACATGGTCTACCTCGGCGACACCAAGGGCGGCGGCGAGGAAAACAAGAACCAGCCCAACAACACCACCGGCAACGAGGAAAACGAGAACCAGACCGGCGACACCACCGGCGGCGAGGAAAACGAGAACCAGACCGGCGGCACCACCGGCGGCGAGGC